>CAMDNO010000126.1 GCA_945902955.1 Porphyromonas cangingivalis | reverse complement strand
TATTCACTGCCCCTAACCCCTAAAGGGGAACAGAAATTAGTTTTGATTATTATAATTTATAGTTGTATTTATTAAGAGACGAAACTAACTCACACCCCTTTAGGGGCTTGGGGCGGGAATAATCAAAATTAGCTTGACGGCTATGCCCTTCAGGGGATTTAGGGGCAGTAAACATGCATTTTTTAACTGCCCCAAGCCCCTAAAGGGGATGTATAATAGTTTCGTCTCTACATTAATATTTTTCAATTGATAATCTGTCAAAGTAGAATTAGTATGATTATAGAAAAATATTAAATCGAATTACTATTTTGATAAACAAACTTTCGCAAATTATAACTCGCCAAATGAGCAAACAAAAATTAATATATGGCGAATTATATATTTTAATTTCGCCAAATCAATAGAACTATGTATATTTGTGGCGAATTATAACAAAAGTAATTATGGCAACAATTATTGGACGAAAGCAAGAGCAGTCTGAATTGAAAAGGAGTTTTGAATCGCCAACATCAGAGTTTGTGTCGCTCTATGGTCGGCGACGGGTAGGTAAAACATTTCTTGTAAGGCAATATTTTGAGAATAAATTTGCCTTTACACTAACAGGTTTGGCCAATGCCAATATGAAAAGTCAATTACAAAATTTTCAGTTTTCGATGCGTGACGCTGGCGACACAAATGCTATAGTGCCTGCAAACTGGCTCGAAGCTTTTCAGCAGTTAAAAGCGTATCTCGAAAAACTGACTGACACAAAAAAAGTGATTTTTTTGGATGAACTACCCTGGATTGACACGCCTAAGTCGAACTTTCTGAGTGCACTGGAGCATTTTTGGAATAGTTGGGCAGCTCACCGAACCGATATTTTGCTGATAGTGTGCGGTTCGTCCACCTCGTGGATGATAGATAAGCTAATAAATAACAAGGGTGGCTTATACAATCGGATAACCGTGCGCATGAGAATTCAACCATTCACCTTGCTCGAATGTAAACTGTATTTGCAAGAGCTTGGTATTGTATGGGAAAATTATAGCATTGCCGAATGTTATATGATAATGGGCGGCATACCATATTATTGGAGTTTGTTAAAAAAAGGAACGAGCCTTGCTCAAAATATCGACCGTTTATTTTTTGCCACCTCAGGCACATTAAACGATGAGTTTACTAATTTGTATGCAGCGCTTTTCAATTCGTCGGACAAATACATAGAATTGGTAAAAGTGATAAGCGCTAAAAACAAAGGCATTACGCGTAGCGAATTATTACAATCATTGAATGAAAAAAGCGGTGGAGGTGTTTCGAAAATGTTGGATGATCTGGAAAATAGCGGCTTTATACGCAGTTATATGCCTTTCGATAAAAAATCAAAAGATAAAATATTTCAATTGGTGGATTTTTACAGCTTGTTTTATTTTAAATTTGCGAATATAATAAAAACCGGCTCCGACAATTTTTGGAGCGGAGCTATCGACAGCCCCATACACCGCACGTGGAGCGGATATGCGTTCGAGCAGTTGTGTTTGGCGCACTTGCCACAACTGAAATTTAGTTTGGGAATAAGCGGTGTGCGCACCAATGCATTTAGTTGGTTGAGTAAAAATGTCGACAATCGCACTCAAATTGATTTGCTTATTGATAGGAACGATGCTGTTATAAACCTATGCGAAATGAAATTTTCGATAAACGAGTTTAGCATCGACAAGAAATACGCCGAAACACTTCGTAACAGAATTGGCATTTTCAGAGCTGAAACAAAAACCAAAAAGTCAGTTTTTTTAACTATGATAACAACCTATGGCGTTGCTAAAAACGAATATAGCGAGTTGATACAAAATGAGTTAAAATTAGATGATATGTTTGTGATATAAATTCAGGGACTAAAAAAAGGCGACAGCTCCAATTTGGAAACTGCCGCCTGGTGCGTAAATTGGCATTTTTTTTTGAATTAAATTAATCCATCTGTGGACGGATAAGTTTTCTTATTTTCCAATTTTCAAATCACCCAGTTGTCCGTTGTCTGTTGTCTGTCGTCTTTAAACATCACACTCCCGGAATATTAATCCCCGTAATTTTCCGGTACAAATCGAGTGCATAAATATCCGTCATACCCGAAATATAATCGAGTACAGCCATTATTTTGTGATAATTGTCGGTGCTTTGGGTTTCGAACTGCTCGGGAATGCTGTAAAGCAATTGTTTGGAATAGGCTTTTTCGGGATGAAGCACAGCTTCGATAAAATGCTCCAACAAGGTGCTGATAATTTTGTAACCTGCCAGTTCTACATCCAGCACAACAGGTGCACGGTAAATGCGTCGGAAAGCCGTTTCGGAACAAGTTTTATAAGCCTTTACACTTATTTCGGGTAATATCTTTATCAATGTAGACGTGAATTTGCCTTCGAGAATAGCACTTTCATTGGCTACAAAAGCTTCGGCACATTGTTCTATCAATAAGCCAATTACCGACGAACGCAGGTAAGCAATTTGTTCGTTCTTATCACTTACAAGCAACATGGTTTCGCGGCGGCGTTTGCGGCGTGCCTCGTCGAAAAAGCCCATAAAGAGTTCGATGGTTTCGTCGGTCGATAAGATGCGCAATTTGTGAGCGTCCTCAATATCCATTATCTGATAGCAAATATCGTCGGCAGCCTCCACCAAATACACAAGTGGGTGACGAGCATAACGGTTTGGATTTTCGGCACTACGAACTATGCCCAATTCGGCAGCTATTTTTTCATAATCAGCCTTTTCGGCATCAAAAAAACCAAACTTTTGCTTTTTTATATCCGAAAAAATAGAAGAATAGGGATATTTTATAACTGATGCCAAGGTGCTGTATGTTAGCACAAAACCACCTTCGCGCCTGCCGTTAAACTGATGGGTAAGCAGTCGGAATGTATTGGCATTTCCTTCGAAGCAAATCAGATCTTTCCACTGCTCGGCAGTCATTTCCGGTTCGAGAATTCGCCCATTTCCTTCCGAAAAATAAGTAGCAATAGCCTTTTCGCCCGAATGTCCGAAAGGTGGATTGCCCATATCGTGTGCCAGGCAGGCAGCCGATACGATGGAGCCAATTTCGCCCAGATAAGGATTTTCGGGATGATTATGTTGCAGTTTTTGAACCACCGAATTTCCCAGCGAACGACCAACGCAAGCTACTTCCAAGCTATGTGTGAGTCGGTTATGTACAAACACACTTCCTGGCAGCGGGAAAACCTGTGTTTTATTCTGCATACGGCGAAAAGGAGCCGAGAAAATCAGTCGGTCGTAGTCGCGCTGAAATTCGCTGCGGTCATCATTCCGTTTCGCGTGGTAGGCTTCCTGCCCAAAGCGTTTGGTAGAGAGTAATTGTTGCCAATTCATTTATTCTTGTTTTTATGCAAAAATACAAATCTTATTTGGATAAATGAAAAACAAATATTTTATGAATTGATTGAGTTATTCAAATATAGTGTTTTTAAATTCTTTATTTAACTTTAAAATTGTCGAACATAACATTTTGATACCCACTTCCAAGTCCCACCATGCCATTAGTATAGCTCGTATCTCGTATAGTAAGAATAGGTTTATTATTTATTACAACAGAAATGTTTTTACCTTGAAACGTGAGTTTTATGTTTTGCAATTGGTTAGTGTCGAATGAAACTTGTCCTTTAGCAAGCTCTGTACGTCTGCGTAAGTCGAACATGCCCCACTGCAAACACTCCACAAAAAGCGTTTCGGAATCAGGGTCGGTTTTTATAAGGTCGGCAACTTTACCAAACTTAGCCAAATCGGCAGCAGGCAATGTTATTAATTCGTCGTACGAAAGTTGAAGGCTTTGATTGGTATTATTAAAACGGGCATAGAAGTCCGGCCAGTCGGATTTGAAATTGTAATGACCATTTTGAATGGCTTTTAGCGTTTTTCCCAAGGTCCAGTTGCCCTGACCATCAATTTTCAACCAATACGAATTAGGTTCGGTAGTACTATGCTGATACATAACATTTAACCGGCCGAACACTGTAGCATGGTCGGTAGGTTCATTTAGCTTTATATCAACCTCCACCGTATAATTACGCCAAGCGGTATCGCCTACAAATGTGTGCGGATTAGGATTTACGTGATAGAGCCATTCGATACCCCGCTGATTGATAGTCTGTTGGAGTACTTTCCCGCGAGTTGGATTATTCACTACTTCGAAAACACCTGCCTGGTCGCTCATGTAGCGGGGTTGTTGGCCGGTGCTATAGCTTTCAAAATCGTCGGAATACGGAAATGGGAATGCTTTGTTGCTAAGCGTGGTAGGCTTATTATCTGCTTTGCGCTGTCCGGAAGTGGTGGTGAGCGAGTAGATGGCACCCTTTTGTAGCTTCAGTGAAAATCGACCGTTTTTAGGTGTAATGGTTGCCACTTTTACAAACGAAGCATCGATATCCGTTTTCCACACATACACTTTCGATTGTTTCAGTTTTTTATCCAACGCTACTTCTATTTGCTGATCTTTATCATCATCAACGGTTTCGAAAATCATCGAATAATCGCCCGATTTGGGATTGCAGAGCGTTACGTACGACGATTTGTCTTTATTCAGAAAACCGTTGGCTCCTTCGAGATAGACCCAGCCCGGCTGTACAAACTGCGTGTAGTGCGCTATGGTCCAGGTGACAGGTTTTGTCTGAAAATCGCCGTTCCAAGGTGTACGCGCATTGAGTAATCCCGACTCGGGCACGGGTAAAATATCGTAATACGAACCCACCACGCTCCAAATCACTTGTTTTACCATCTTACCCTTAATATAACCTTGGTTGAACTTGCGGATAAGGTGTTTTGCGCCATCCCAATGATTGCGCATAGTAGCACCTTCTTCGCTCGCCCACAAGGTTTTACCACAATTTTGAGCAGTATTAGAGCTTCCATCGGGGTAATGTGTACCTACAATATCAATTGCATTTTTAAGCTCTGGGTCCTTTTGCAAATCGTCGGCAATGTTCCACGAACAAACTTCATCGGCAGCTACAATTTTCGTTTTTAAATCACTCTTTTTCAGTTCTTTGGATAACGTTTTTATCCATTGTGTATTGTAAGGCGTTTCGTTCCAAATACCCACATAGTCGATGATGAGGTTGTGGTGCTTTTTTGCACCATTGATAAACGACGCGATGTAGCGGGCATTATCATCGGAATAGAAATTACCATTACCAATCCATCCTGGAGCACCCCATTCGAGGGCATCGAGCATAATTTGCGGATTGCGCTTTTTGGCTTCGCGCATCAACCACCATTCGTAACCACGATTGAAATATTCTTTTTGCGGATTATCAAACTCTTCGCGGGTGCGGGCATGACTAGGTTCGGTGCCACAAGTAGAATTGACATCGCCACCAATTTCCACTTTGAGGTGATGCAACGAAAGTCCGTACATGGGTTTAAAGAGGTAATCGAGAATTTGCGCTTGTTGCTCCTTCGGATAATCGACCAGCAAACGGGTGGAAGCACCGGCACTGAGCGCACCGATTCCTTCGAAAGTACGTCCCTTTTGTTGGGTGTTAAGCGTAATTTTAGTCTGCGAAAAAGCAGCCATCTGTGTGGCTATCAAAAGTATCAGAATTCGTATTCTCATCACTTATAAATTTAAAATATTGGTTTAAAAATAACTGTTCGTTCCTGTTTGGTCGGAAACACCTTGTAATCATTGAAAACGCCGCGACAAGTACAACCCACGCCGGTTGTTTCATAATCGAAATTAAAAGTTGTGCCATCAAATTCCTGCAACTGATAAGGATATCTGGCGCGCGAAAGATTATCGGTACTGTAATGATAGGCGTTGAAATTGAATAGTTTATCCGATTTGAATTCGAAACCAATACCGTTATTGTCTGTCATTTTCACACTGCGGTTATCGGTGCGCAAACCACAATCCTGCGGAATGAGATAAGGCTCAAACATATCAGCTACATTTGTTTTGTAAACGCCAATTTTGTAACCCGTTTTGCGGTCGGGATAGTTCTCCTGCGGACCGCGACCATACCACTCCACCTGATTCAGCGACTTGTCGAATACCATCTGCAAGCCCACACGTGGCAGGTAAAGCGGCATTTTACCACTGGTCGAAAGTTGGTGTTTCAACGTTATTGTGCCATTGCCATCAATGCTGTATTGGTAGAAATTTTTAAAACCGTTGCTTGGGCGACCTTCAATGTACAAGTCTTTTTTCTCAATCACATTGTTATTACCAGTCAGCCAGATATCTTCCACATTTACAAGCACTTTTCCGTCAACCGTGGCGGTGTCCACACTCACAGGCAGTTGCGCAAGGCGATCGATGCCCGTTGAGAAAAATTCAGCCACCACACGCCAGCCCATACCGGGCAGCCAGTTGTTTGATTTTGCCGTTTGCGCATTCCAATCGTCGAGGTCGTTGCCCAGCGGTGCGCGCCACACGTTGAGCGTTGGGCCCTGTTTGAGCAGCTCTTTGCCTTTTATTTTTGCGGAGCTGAGAATACCCGTTCTTTTATCAAAAGTATAACTGAAATTAGTTCCCGAAACAACAATATTACCGTTAGTATCAACATTCATAGATGGTTTTGTAACCAAAGTTTCCTTTTCAACCGCACATTGACTCCACGGCAAATTCAACTGACTCCAGGCCACTTCATGACCGGCTTTCGCCCATTTTTCGTCCTTTATTAATACTGATGAAATCAGCAAACGATATTCTACCCCCGGTTTAATGGACGGTTTATCGAAAGGGATTTTCACGACCTGTCGGGTTAATGGCTCAATATCCAGTGCGATAGTTCCTTTTTGCAAAATAACTCCATCAGCTTCAATTGCCCAGTTATGGATATATTCCGAAGCATTACTGAAATGATTTCTGTTCCAAATTTCCACCGTTTTATCGTTGGCACTGATTATTTTGCATGAAATGGGCTGCGTGCTGTGTTTGAACTGCCACATCTCGGGCTGTACGGTGCGGTCGGGCCAAATGCTGCCATAAGTGCGACCGCCAATGCCATAGCTGTAGAAGCTTCCGTTGCGTTGCTCGTCGTCGAAATCGAGCCAAAGGGTTGCACTTTTTTTCAAATAACCTGTCGGATTATTCAGGCTATCCAATGCTATTGCTTTATTGAAAACGCCCACATTATCTATCAGCGCATTGCAGAGATAACCGGTGATTTCCTGCCCTTCGGTTTCGGCATTGCGACCGATATTGATAGGAAAAGGCATATTTTTTATGTTGCCATTTACCACTTTGCGTGCTTGTTCCTTATTATCTATATAAAGCAACATAATGCCGTTTTCGTATTTTGCCACCACCTTATGCCAGTTGTTGAACCAATTGGCAGGCAATGGGATTTCGAGTTCCTGCTTGTGGTTGGTATAAATAAAAAATACCAGTTTATCTTTTCCTTTTTGCTGAATGCCAAACTGATTATTTCCTTTCGTAATAAAATTATTAGCGGCATTTTCGAGTTGTCGCGGGAATACATTCATGCTTATTGTCAATGCATTACCGGCAATTTCGGTAAGCGGATCTTCGTACACTTCCACCCATTGGTCTTGTCCGTTGAGGTCGATAACCGTGCGGTTATCGGCTTTTTTGAGCAAGGCGTTGCCCATAATATGCGCGGCGATATTGTTCTTGGAAGCATCTTTCAACCGACGGACAGGTTCGGTAAGACCAATGCTCACCCAGTCCCACATGGCACCACCCATGTTGCGCGGATATTTGTAAAATTCCTCCCAATACTCGTCCATAGCTCCACCGCCATTGCCCACGTTCGACAGATATTCGTCGAGGAACGACGGTCGGCGGTCGGCATTTTCGTTTTTCATGCCTACCTGCACCTCGTGCTCCAGCGGAAATGGATAACGCGGCCCTATAATGTCTTCGGCCGGATTGGAAAAGGCATTGCCACCATACATCCACGGACGGGTTTTGTCGAGTCGTTTTCCTTCGGCAATGGCTTTGGCAATATTCTCACCTTCACCGCTTTCGTTGCCGGCACTCCAAAAAATAACGCAGGGATAATTGCGGTCGCGCAACACCATGCGGCGAATGCGCTCTTTGTACATTTCGGCAAAATCGGTTCTGCCCGACACCCATTCGGTAGCATGTGCCTCGGTGCCGGCCTCGTCGATAATGTAAATACCGTATTCGTTGGCCAAGCGCAGATAAGCATTGGTGGGAGGATAATGGCAGGTGCGTACTGCGTTGAAATTGAACTGTTTGAGCAATTCGAAATCTTTACGAATGGTGGCTTCGTCCATTCGGTTGCCCAACAGCGGATGATGCATGTGGGAGTTCGTAGCATTGATTTTCAACGGCTTACCATTAAAAAGTAACACTTCGCCGCGAATTTCGGCTACTTTGAACCCAATTGTTGTCGTTACCTGATCCAAAACAGTCCCGGCTGAATTTTTCAGTTCAAGCTTCAGTGTGTAGAGATTGGGACGTTCGGCGCTCCAAAACTTTGGTTGCTGAATGAGTTCAGACAGATTTAAAGTAAGCTCACCGGATTTTTCAATCAGTCCGGAAGAAGGCTTAATTATTTTCACAACCTGATTATTGGCATCCAGCAACTTCGCCTGAACAACAACCTGTTTACTCAGAGTCATATCGTAATTTTTCAGCTTCACAGCCACATTAAGGTCAGCATTCTGATAGTTTTTATCCAGATCGGTCTCTACCGTCCAGTCGAAAATGCGGGTTTTGGGAGCAGCATACACATTTACATCCTCGAAAATACCTGCCAATCGCCAGTTATCCTGGTCTTCGAGGTAGTAACCGTCTGAATATTTTACCACCACCACAGCAATGGTATTCTTTCCTTTTTTTATAAATGGAGTAACATTATATTCGCTTGGTTCGTGCGCACCCTCGTTGTAACCCACTTCACGGCCATTAATCCATACAAACGAAGCAGAAGCCACTTTTTCGAAACGAAGAAAAATTTCCTGTCCGCTCCACGAGGCCGGCACTTCAAAAGTTCTACGGTAACAGCCGGTTGGGTTGTACTCGCGTGGCACATAAGGTGGATTGGGTTTGTACGGCAGGTTTACGTTCCGGAATTTCTTATCGCCAAAACCCTGCATTTCCCAGTTGGAAGGCACAGCAATGAAGGGCCACTTTTTATCGTTGAACCCATCCTGAAAGCAGTTTTTTGGCAATTCGTCGGGGGTATTGTAGAAGCCAAATTTCCAGTTTCCGTTCAACGAAAGAGAGCTTGCGGGAATGTAAAAGGAGCGCCCGTCCACCTGATTTTGCTCGTAAACGGCGGTGTTTTCGATGTATTTGTAGATGTTATTCAAAAACGGTTCAGCCGCAAAAATAGATGCAGGAAACAGGAGGAGGAAAAGGAGACCCCTAACCCCTCCCGTCATCGTCGGGATAAATTGCGGGGGACAAAAGTTAGTATTGATTTTATATTTTCTTTTATTATTCATTTGTAAATTCTTATTTATATTACATTTTAAAGCAAAAAACACCAACTAATTATTTACGATAAATCTTGCTCTTTCGCTTGCATTCTTACCACTTATCTTAATAACATACAATCCATTAGACAATTCAATTGGCACAATATATTTTTGTGAATATGGAATTTCTTCTTTGTTTAAAACCGTTTTTCCGCTACAATCAAAAATTTCAATTTTATCAACAGCTATTTCGGAAACAAATTCAATTTTATCAGTTACCGGATTTGGATAGATTTGTACTTTTTTTTTAATATTTACCTCTTTTAGTGCTGTGCTAAATGGTGTAAATTGCAAAAAATTAAAATTAAATCCACTCGTAACTACAAGTAGTTTAATGTATTGTTTTCCTTTGGGCAGCCACACTTTAGTGTTTGTAGTAGCCCAGGTTTGCCAACTACCGGTAGCTGCAAAATTCACCGTTTCGAGCAGTTCACTGTTAAGCAGCAACTGAATTTGAGGTCCCACCGACGGCACTGCTACTCGATAACCGATTGTGTAATATCCAGCTTGTTGCACATCTACGGCATATTCCATCCAATCGCCGGCATCTATCCAGCCTATATTAAGCGCACCAGTGGCATCGCTTGTTTTTTCGGTCTGAATGCCCTTTTGTGCTGCAAATTCTTCAGCTTCAATAATTCCGGGAATGGATTTATAAACGGGTTCGGGCAATAAATTTGTAATGCTGTAATCTGTAAACGGAGCAACAGCACCCCTATCGGCAGCAGCTAATTTTCCGCCCGAATAACTTACTTTTATCAGGTCGATGGAGTGCAGCAAACGGTCGAAAGTGAGTTTGACTTTTTTATTGTCGTTTAAACAATCACTCACCGGAATGCTTTTTCCATTTACCGAAACCGTAAAAAACGATAGTTGGTCAAAAGCAGGTGCCATGGTTTTATTAAACTCAAGCAAAATGGCCATTCCACTTGCATCAACAGTACCTGAAACTAATTGAGGAGGTAGACCTTTGGAAAAATTAGTAACAGTCAATTGATTGAAATTTTGTAAAACGCCATTATCCTTTGCCACCACCGCCGTACCTGCATAGCGCAAAGCATAGTTATAGTCGGCTACTAAATTCGAAGCCGGGAGCAATACCATTATTGAGTCGTTGGAAGGAAAATCGGAGGAGGTTTTAAACTGAATTTCGGCAGTAAGATTATTGGAAGCAATGAGTTTAAAACCATTAAAATCAGCCACATGAACCGTCATGGATTTGTTGAAACGCACAAAAACAGAATCACCGGCAGCAGAAGTGTAAGCACTAATAGCGCGAGGCGACGAACCCTGCAGCAAATTATTCACCAATGTATCGGAAAAATTCACCAGGTTATAATCGTATTTCGTTTTAATATTCCCGGCTGAATATGAAATAGTTACATTATCATTGCTTGTAAAATTTGTTGTGAAATAAATTACCAGTGATGCATCGGCCGTATTGTATCGAACCGAATCGGGCGTTTGCTCTACAGCATTTACTGTTACCTTAAATCCGCTATAATCCGCTTGTTTTTTGATTGGTTCGGAAAAATTTACAACAACTGCATTGGGTTTTATATCACTGATAGTTGCTGATCTAAAACGGGCATCTTCCACTGCAACAATTGTATAGGTTTTCCCGACTTCGGTATTAAAATCGTACAGATAAGTAGGTTTCACGGCAAAACCTTTCAAATTGGCCTGCGGAGAAATAAGTGCGGTTTTTCCGGCAGGAATCTGAAACATAGGATTTGGATTTTCGCCTGCGGCCGTCACCATCTGTCCGCCCGAAAGCAACGCCATGGTATTGGGCACACGAATGCGACAATTACCTCCAAGTGTGGAAGTTACAACGATTCTTTTTGCATTGGTATTTTCCCAATCAATAGCCATTTCGAAACCACCGCGGGCACGCAAACCGCTTATACTTCCGTTTTTCCACGCATCGGGCAAGGCCGGCAGGATGTTGATATTGCCATCGTAACTCTGCATCAGCATTTCGGTAATGCCGGAGGTACAACCAAAATTTCCATCAATCTGGAACGGCGGATGCGCATCAAACATATTGGGATAAGTTCCACCATGCCCCGACGCCTCGTCGACCAACTGCAACTGATCCGAAATGAGTTTCATAGCTCTGTTGCCATCGAGGAAGCGCGCCCACCAGTTCACCTTCCAGCCCATCGACCAACCGGTAGACACATCGCCACGGTATATCAATGAATTACGAGCCGCTTCCATCAGTTGTGGTGTGCGGTAAGGCGACAATTGCCCCGACGGAAATACCCCGTACAGGTGCGAAACATGTCGGTGCGTGTCGGTAGGACTGTCCCAGTCTTCCAGCCATTCCTGCAACTGGCTGTATTTGCCAATTTGCATGGAAGGCATTTTGGCCAAAGCTGCTGTCAACGAATTGCGAAAAGCAAGATCGGTATTTAAAATTTCGGTAGCACGAATTGTTTTAGTAAACAAATCGAACAAAATCTGATTATCCATCGTTGTGCCGGCACTTATGGACGAATTGGGATGTACCGAAGGAGCATTTTCGGGCGAAATGGACGGACAAACTACCAGCCACTTGTTTTTGGGTTCTTCCACCAAAAAGCTAAGAAAAAACTCACAAGCCCCTTTCAATGCAGGATACACTGTGGCCAGATAATTTTTATCGCCACTGTACATGTATTTTTCCCACACATGCTGCGAAAGCCATGCGCCTCCCATAGGATACATGCCCCAGAATGAGCCATCCACCGGACCGCAAGTGCGCCAAATGTCGGTATTGTGGTGCGTTACCCACCCATTGGCACCATACATGGTTTGAGCAGTAATTTTTCCGGCCTCAGCCAGTTCTTTCACCATCTGTATTAAAGGCTCGTGCATTTCCGTGAGATTGGTTACCTCTGCCGGCCAATAATTCATTTCGGTATTGATATTAATCGTGTATTTACTTCCCCACGGCGGTGCTATCTGGTCGTTCCAAAGTCCCTGAAGTGTAGCAGGTTGCCCGCCGGGCTGCGAAGCCGAAATAAGCAAATAACGACCAAACTGATAATAAAGTGCTACCAGTTGCGGGTCGTTTTGGCGTGTAAAATACTTGATACGATAATCGGTAGGATGATTGACCGCTTCGGTTTTACCCAAATCAATTTTTACACGGTCGAAGTATTTGTGAAACAAAGCCTTGTGACTATCGAGC
>CAMDNO010000125.1 GCA_945902955.1 Porphyromonas cangingivalis | reverse complement strand
ATGAAAAGAGTCCTTATTGTTGACGATGAAGAAAATGCGCGGTTATATTTAGCTGCTATATTGCAAGAATTATATCCCGACATTGAAATTCAGATGGCCGCTTCGCCTGCTGAAGCCATTTTTTTAATTTCAAAAAAATGTGCCGATGTCATTCTGTTAGATGTTGAAATGCCTGGCATGTCAGGGCTTGAGATGCTTTCGCAACTACGCCAGAGTATACAGCAAACGCCTGTTATATTTGTTTCGTCGTATAATAGAGTGGAGTTTGTGCAAAAAGCCATGCGGCTAAATGCAATCGATTATATCGACAAACCCGTAGACCCCGTAGAATTGAAAAACGCAATGGATAAGAGCTTAGCAACCAATCCATTTTACAACAAAAACAAAGATAATCAATTACTTAAGCTATTTACCGAAAAAGGCGAAATGCTTTTCGAACCGAGCGAAATAATGTATTTCGAGTCGCACAAGCGCGATTCGATAGCTCACTTTGCAAATGGCTATCAAAGTGTAGTTGTAAGGGGTAATTTAAAGAAATTGGTAGCAATTTTGCCTTCCAGTATTTTTACGCGCACAAGCCGCCAATTAGTTGTCAATAAACACTATATAAAATTCGTATCGCATAGCAATTTAACTATCACGCTAATGGATGGAAGAAAACCGATTGTACTGGAAAGGATTTTTCCTGCCTTTTACAAAACAATTAAGGAATTATAAAGACCTAATACTCTAATTCAATAACTACAATTTCCGATTGCGTGCCTATGCGGTATTGTGGCCCCCAAATGCCTAAGCCGGAAGAAATATAGAAATGAGTTTTCGCTTTTTTCAGATAGCCATGTGCCATTTCGTACATATTTTTCACTAATAAATTCCCTGGAAAAAATTGTCCATTGTGAGTATGCCCGGATACTTGTAGATCTATATTATTATTGGCGGCGTCTTCGAGATGAAATGGCTGATGGTCTAACAAAATTATTGTTTTACGTGTATCTAAACTTTGTACAAGAGCATTTACTGTCTGACGTTTCGGGTTCATTTTATCGTCGCGGCCTATCACATAAAAACTGCTGTCGACGAGCACCGACGAGTCGCGTAGA
This sequence comes from Porphyromonas cangingivalis, assembly GCA_945902955.1. Lineage (GTDB taxonomy): Bacteria > Bacteroidota > Bacteroidia > Bacteroidales > Paludibacteraceae > Paludibacter. Next base: position 11,676 of record CAMDNO010000125.1, on the reverse strand, counting down.
TACTTTACACCTGCAGTTTTGAGGTAATTTTCGAGTGCAAAAGGACTTTCGCCAAAATATTCGTGATTTCCGGTTATAGCAAATACACCGTATTTCGATTGTATTGTCCGGAACTCTTCTGCCATATTTTGCCGTATAATAGGTTCAGTAGAATGGTCGGCAACATCACCTGCAAGAAGTACAATATCAGGCTTTTGTGCATTTATTAACGCCACGAATTTTTGTAGATTTTGTTTGTTAATCGAAACGCCCAAATGCAAATCGCTGGCGGCAACAATGCGGAGCTTTTTGCCCAAAAGTTGCTTTTCCGATTTTATATTGAGCGTTACAACTTTAGGATGATTAAAATTATAATTACCAACTAACATAGCCACCATTATAACTCCCAAACTCACGGCAAAAGCCCCCAATCGTAAAGCTTTCATGCCCGTGGGTGCAAATTGTAATGCTAAATTTGCCAAACGAACCAAATCGACCAATAAAAAAGAAATAAGCAAGTAAATAAGTAGTATTATATAGCTATAGCCAATAAAAGTCATTACTTTAGCCACATTATCTGGGAAAACATTGCGTAGCATAAAGTTCGAAAGCAACAGAACAAAAAGCAATACGTTGGACACAACGTAAGCTGTACGCAAATTAGGGAATCCACCAAGCGCCTGCCAGCCTCGAAGCGTTACGTAAAACGTGATGAGGAGTATAAAGGAAAAAACGGTTATAAAAAATATTAGTTTCATGCTATTTTAGTTGAAAAATTTGACAACAGACGACAGACAACAGAATATTGAAATCGCACAATTTATCAAACACAATTTTCAAATAAATGTTTTAACATTGGGCGGGAATTAATACTTTTCAACTAAATAAATGGAAAAAATTGGATTAAGTAATGATATGAATATAATATTTTATTTTAAACGCAAAGTTGCTAAGTCACAAAGACGCTAATACATAACTGATATTTAGCAATTTATATGCGTTATGCCTTAGCAACTTTGTGTCTTAGCGTTCAAAATAACACATTAAATTTTGAGCATTAAATTTGTCCACTTGAAAGAATTGATGCTCAAAATAGCATTAATTTTGTCCATTACACCTCAATTTCCCATTAACAAACTACTGTCGCCATAGCTTAGGAAGCGAAAATCGTTCGCCAGCGCATAGTCATAAATTGATTTCCAATTGCCTTTTACAAATGCCGAAACAAGCAGCAACAGCGTGCTCTTGGGTTGGTGGAAGTTGGTAATCATACCATTTACAATGCGGAAATGGTAGCCTGGTTTAATCAGAATTTGCGTTTCGGCATGAAGCGCCTCTAAATAATTGGCATCAAAATAATCCAAAATATTTTGAAGTGCATCGTAGGGTGAGATGTTAAAATCATGCTGATAAGGTTCCCATTGACTTACCCGAAAGGTCTTATCCCCCTCTCCCGAAAGAGATGGGTTAGGGGTGAGATTTGCACCAATATAATACAAACTCTCCAAAGTCCGCACCGAAGTAGTACCCACCGCAATTATACTTCCAAGATTCTGTTGGATATTGACAATAGTTGATCGTTTTACCGAAATAACTTCGGTGTGCATGTGATGTTCAGCAATATCACGCGTTTTAACGGGTTGAAAAGTACCCGCTCCTACATGTAGTGTTACTTCGTCAATTTCAATACTTTTCGATTTTAAACTTTCAAAAACGTCGGGCGTAAAATGTAAACCGGCTGTAGGCGCGGCTACCGAACCTTTTATTTTGGAATATACAGTTTGATAGGTAGTTAAATCGCTCTCTTCGGTTTTGCGATGTAAATAAGGTGGAATAGGTAACTCCCCGGCATTTTCCAAAATATCGGCAAAATGAATGTCTGCATTATCCCAACTGAATTTTACGCTATGTGTATTTCCTTCGGTTTGAAGCAATTCGGCTACAAATAAGCATTGTTTACCCGCAACCGAAATTTCTTTTAAAAGCAATCCATCTTTCCATTTTTTCAGATTTCCAACCATACATTTCCACACACATTCGTTAGTTGCACCAAGCGATTGAGCATAATCGGCTGGAGTAAGTGGCTCTAAACAAAACACTTCTACACGAGCGCCAGAAGTTTTATGAAATTCCAAACGAGCCTGTATTACTCGGGTGTTGTTGTAAACCAACAAAGCGTTTTGGGGCAAAAATTGAGCTACCTCCGAAAATTGACTTTCGCTGATTTTCCCATTTTTATAAACTAATAATTTTGATGTATCCCTTTTGGGTAAAGGATATTTAGCAACACGCTCGTCGGGCAACGGATAATCGTATTCGTCGATATAAATGGGTGTGGTGTTTAATTCTCTGTTCACTGCTGAAAAACTATATTTTTGAGCCGCAAAAGTACTGATAAAGTGGCGATATGGCAACAGCCGAGAATGGTATTTTTTATATTCCTTGCGTGCGCTACCGCCTACCGCAGTTAGGGTGGAATGACACAACTTCTATTTATTACCTTTTGCCCTATTGTGGCTCTTACAAAGCATTTGACAATTTTTTATATCAGTTGCACCGCCTTTACTCCAAGCCGATACATGGTCGGCATCCATGTCGGCTAAACTCCATATTTTGGTTCTGTTTGCTTCGTGCCCCAAAGCACACAACGGACAGTTTGAAATTCCGCTTTTTTCGGCTTCGCTTTTTTGCTTTGAGTAAACTGCTTTTTTGGTAGCATCGTCAAAAACCCTGACATCGAGCAATTTAGTATCAGTTGAGCCTCCAAGTATAAATTCAAAAACTCCTTTTCGGTTTTTTACGTAAGGGTCGGCATACAACGATTTTACTTCTTCTGAAATTTGTTGTGGATTATAGGGTTTTTTATGAAATTGCTCATACAATCGCCCCCATTCAAGCCCCCGCATTTCGGATTCAACATCAACAAAAACAGACGAAATCCAATCGATAACAGCATTAAAATAGGTTTTAAGTTCAGTAATATTCGTATCGATTCGATGCAAACTCATGTAATCGCCAATGCTCCCTTTGCTTACCCAATCGAGTGCGCGCTCCAAAAAATCCTGACGGTTGGCACTTCCCGAAATATACGCGCTCCATTTTTGGATATTGGCATTCAGGCTATTGCTAAATTCTTCTTTGCCAAGTGTTACGAACGGACCGGAATATACCGCATTCAGTAATTCCTGATTATTAAGCGGAACACCCGCAATATTAATGGTTTTGAACCATTCTTTAATTTCGGTTTCAGTACCTTCGCATTCGTAAATCAGTAGTTTGGTATCTAAAATAAATTCTTGCAAATGTGTAGCTAAACCACTGAAATACTGCTGCATACCATTGCTGTCTTTTATGGCAAATTTTCCGGTTACAAAACGTCCGAAACTCGTTATACGCTGCTGTCCATCAAGCACTTCTAATTGATTATCGCTTACTTTATTGAAATAAATTAACCCCAGCGGATAACCTTTCAGAATAGATTCAATAACGGCAACATCTTTTTTACCATCGGCATAAATATAATTGCGCTGATATTCGGGCTGTATGGTTAATTGCCCCGATAAACCAAACAAACCTTTGCCTTCCAATTCGTTATACACAAATCCGTTGCAAATATTTTTTACTGTAATGTCAGTTCGTAATGTTGTTTTCATGGGTTATTTTTTGTGTTTGATTAAAATCCTACTGTAAATTCGTTCACCTGCAACATAGCCTCTATCTGTCTTTCCGTTCCAATTTAAATTTACTAAATCCGGTAGCTTTCCTTCCTTTATATCATAATCACAACCTACTATCATAAATTGCTCAGGACAATATTTATCAAGAAAACTTATAGGCACACCCATTACTCCATCATAATCACTCGGAATAGCATCAGTAAAAGGTACTTCAATGGCATTGTAGTTATCATATTTATCGTAACCTGTTTTGCCTTTTATTTCTTTGTGTTTACTGAATTTCAGATTATCATTCATCGTCATTAATGGCAACGGTTGGTGACGTCTTCCATGATCAATATTTGTAAACCAACAGACATTTCGAAATTTGACTAAACCCGTTTCTGAATTATACACACCGGTTGCATACTCTTTAATAACAGGTGTAGAAAAGAATGCATTTCCGGCATGAAATCCATTACCGAGCCACATTTTATTCTCTTTTATTAATGGAAAAACTTCCTTGTAAGTAATTGCGTTCATACTCCCAATAACCACAAAGAGTTTATCAACTTCAACAATCCATCCCAAAAATTCGCGAAACATCGAAAATGGAGGATTTGTAATAATGATTTCAGCCTCGTCTCGTAGCTTTTTAATTTCTTTGCTACGGAAATCGCCATCTCCCTCTAAATAAGTCCATTCCAAATCATTCACATCAATTTTACCATCACCGCTTTTATCGTGGGTCAAAGTGAATATCTTCCCTTTAATCAGGGTTTTTGTTGCATCAAATTGCGGGTCGGCAGTTTCGAAAAGCGTTGGTTGATAACCATTTTTGAAGTTTTTACTTTCGGGAGCATAACTGGTGCTGATGAGTTTTTTCAGTCCAAAACGCTCAAAATTTTGAGCAAAAAACTTGGTAAAATTGCTCCATTCAGGGTCATCGCAGGGAAGCAAAACTGTTTTACCCCTGAAAACATCGGGATTATAATCTAAATAGGCAGTTATTTCTTTTTCAATATCGTGGTATTGGGTGTAAAATTCATCGTTCTTGGCATTTTTTGCCTTCGTGAGATTTTGGTTTGCCATTTTGATAGTTCGGATTTTTAATTCTGAACTACCGGTCTTGATAAGAATCATCCGGATGCAAAAAGCGCGGACAAAATCCTTATCCGCACCCAATGCCCCTCAGAAAGGCACATGCAAAACGATAAGTCAAAAGCCCACGCCGTTTCCGTCGTGAGCATTCGCTCATTGAATCTGTTTTGCATGTTCGCTTTATGGAAATTTCTGAGGTTTCTGGGTGCGCGAACAATAGCAGAATGCTATTTAATTAATATGTTTGAAAATTCGGTTTTTAATCGATAAAATTTTTATTTTAGTTTTAATTTATTCGGATTTTGTCTTGTATCAAAAATTGCAACTATAAACACTCGGCTTTCGTTGTGAGTATAAAATAAAGTTGTTTGCTTTGTAATTACTAATCGGCGCAAGCCATCTTTTACACCTGATTTTTCGGCACTAAGCGGATACTTGCTTATTTGTAAAACGGAATTATCTAATTTATGAATGAAGTTTTGCTTTACCTTTACTGACCATTCCGATTCAAGATAATTAAGTAATTCGTCAATTTCCTGCGAAGCTGATTTTGAAAAGACAACTTTTCTCATTATCTATGTTTTGACATTACAGCCTCATAATCAACTATTTCTCCTTTTTCTATTTCTAAAAGAGAATTTTCCACTTCCGCTTGCTGCTGCTCGGTCAATGTTTCCCAAAAATCAACTTTCTTTGGTTGAATTGTAATTAATTTTAAATCTGCCAAATCTTTAATCAATTGCATTGCTTTCGGGTTTTTTATTTGAATGCTAATTGTTTCCATAATTTCTATTTTTTTAGAGACACCATGCAAACTTCTGCACGTGAAAATTTATTCCTTTTGCAAAGATAGAATATTTTGTTGTATTTTTGTACAAAAGTTTAAACAATGAAAACAGGCGATACAGTTCGATTTTTGAATGCAGTGGGTGGTGGAACCATTACACGCATCGACGATAAAAATAATATGGTGTATGTGGAAGATGAAGATGGTTTCGAAATCCCAACCATGATACGCGATTGTGTGGTGATTGGTGCAGTGAGCAAAGAAACAAATTTTCCACGAAAAGAAGTTGTATCAAATAATTCAGCTTCGCAATCAAAGCAGACTACAACCTCTCTTGCCCCTCTCGCCTATCCCGCTAACGGGACAAGTATCCAAGGGGCTGGAGGTGAGGTCGAAATCAAAACAAAGGATGAGATTATCGAAACCCGCGAAGGCGACTCACTCCGTGCTGTTTTAGCTATTTTCCCTGTTGAGATTAAGCAACTTCAAACGACACCTTACGATTGCTATTTGGTAAACGATAGCAACTACTTTTTGTACTACAACTTGCTTATTTGCAACGAAGGCAATTGGAAAGCGGCTGCCAACGGACTTATTGAGCCAAATACGCAAGAAGAATTATGCTCCATTACCAAAGACCAACTTAATAATTGGGAAGAAATTCGTGTGCAACTGTTGCCTTTTAAACAAAAAGCATATACTCCACAGCCTGTAATTGATGCAGAGATAAAACTGAATGTGATTCGCTTTTTTAAGCTTCACAGTTTTACCGATAACGAATATTTTGATGAACCGGCAATGATAGTGGATATTCTGGAGGCACAACAAAAAAGTAAATTAGCGGAAGTTTCGCCCGACGAAATTAAACAGGCAATGTTAAGCAAAGAACAACCCACACGCCCGCGCATTGTAAAAAAAGCAGCTCCTCTCCGCCCCGATGTGTTGGAAATTGATTTGCATATCAACGAATTAGTTGATACAACGGCCGGTATGAGCAATGCTGATATGCTATTGTTGCAGATAGATACTTTTCACAAAATATTAGATGAGAATAAAACCCATAAAGGTCAAAAAATTGTGTTTATTCACGGTAAAGGCGAAGGCGTATTGCGTTCCGAAATAGAAAAACAACTCCGTACACGTTACAAAACCTATTATTTTCAGGATGCTTCGTTCCGCGAATATGGATTTGGGGCTACTATGGTAACTATAAAATAAACCACAATGCCTGTTCCAAAAGCTATACTCAAAGAGCAATTGCAGCAACTTTCCAAGCAGGAGTTGGTGGAAATGGTGCTAAAACTTTCGAATAAACGCTACAATTACGAGTATTTGTTGGTAAATTACTTAGACCCAGAAGGTGGCGAGCAAACATTATTTGAAGAAGCAAAAGAGGATATCGACCGACTGATTGAAAAAGAATACAAAGGCAGAACTATTCAGCACCAATTAGCAAAAAAACTCAACGCTTGTACCAAGCGCATAAAAGAATTTACGGTTGAAACAAAAAGCAAAAAACTCGAGGCGGATTTAATTTTGTATGTGTTGGGAATGCAATTTGAGCAGCCTTCAAAAGTTTTTGGAGCCCGTTTTTCGGGCTACGACTACAAAGTGGCATTGCTATTAAAAAAGCTAATTTCGTTGGTTACAAAAAAACTACATCCCGATTATTTTGTTGATTATCAAGATAAAATAAACGAATTTTTGAATAAAATTCATCACACTTCCAACCGCATAAATACGGTTTTTGATCTACCAAAAGAAATTGAAGAATAAAAAAACGCAAACCGAACACCTTAAAGTATTTGATTTGCGTTTAACTATCTAATTCAAAAAATTTTTATTTCTTCGAATTGCGTTTGCGGTCGTTTTCGTCTAAATAAATTTTGCGTAAGCGAATTTTAGTAGGCGTCAATTCCACATATTCATCTTCTTTGATATATTCCAACGCCTCTTCTAGGCTGAAAACAACCGGCGGAATAAGTTTAGTTTTATCGTCGGCACCCGAAGCACGCATGTTGGTAAGTTTTTTGGGCTTGGTAACGTTCACTACCATATCTCCTTCTTTTGAGCTTTCGCCCACAACTTGCCCGGAGTAAATTTCGTCCTGTGGAAAAACAAAGAATCGGCCACGATCCTGTAATTTATCCAACGAATAAGCAAAAGCAGTTCCACCCTCCATAGCAATGATAGAACCATTATTACGTTTTTCGATTACACCTTTATAAGGTTGGTATTCGAAAAAGCGGTGCGACATAATAGCCTCACCTGCCGAAGCAGTTAAAACGCTATTGCGCAAGCCTATAATTCCGCGAGATGGTATTAAAAACTCCAACTGAATGCGATCGTTCATTACTTCCATGCTTAGCATTTCGCCTTTGCGAATAGCTACCATTTCGATAATTTTACCCGAACACTCTTCAGGCAAATTTATGGTTAATTGTTCGATTGGTTCGCAACGTTTGCCGTCAATTTCTTTATAAATAACCTGTGGCTGACCAACTTGCAATTCGTACCCTTCGCGGCGCATGGTTTCGATAAGTACCGATAAGTGCAACACACCACGTCCAAACACGTTCCAAATATCCGAATCCAAATTTTTCTCAACACGAAGTGCTAAATTTTTATCTAATTCTTTCATCAAGCGATCGTGAATGTGGCGCGAAGTAACGAATTTTCCTTCTTTACCAAAAAACGGTGAGTTATTGATGGTGAACACCATACTCATGGTTGGTTCGTCGATAGCAATAGGTTTCAATGGTTCCGGATTTTGCAAATCGCAAATAGAGTCGCCAATTTCGAAACCTTCAATACCAACTAAGGCACAAATATCACCCGATTTCACCTCAGTGGCTTTTGTGCGACCCAATCCGGTAAATGTATGAAGTTCTTTTATGCGGCATTTTGTTGCCTTGCCATCGCGTTTTACTAAATTCACATCCATACCTTCACGCAAAATGCCACGATGTACGCGCCCTACAGCAATACGACCCACATACGATGAATAATCGAGCGAAGTGATGAGCATTTGAGGTGTGCCTTCGAGCATTATAGGAGCAGGAATATGTTCGATAATAGCATCAAGAAGTGGTATAATATTGTCAGTTTCATTTTTCCAATCTTCGCTCATCCAATTATTTTTGGCAGAACCGTAAATAGTATGGAAATCAAGCTGTTCTTCGGTAGCATCGAGGTTGTACATCAAGTCGAATACCATTTCATGCACCTCATCGGGACGACAGTTTGGTTTATCAACTTTATTTACAACAACAATTGGTTTTAAGCCAATTTGTAAGGCCTTTTGAAGTACAAAACGTGTTTGAGGCATTGGACCTTCGAAAGCATCTACCAATAGCAGCACACCATCGGCCATGTTTAATACTCGTTCCACTTCGCCACCAAAATCGGCGTGCCCCGGTGTGTCAATTATATTAATTTTGCATCCAAGATAATCTATGGATACGTTTTTGGCTAAAATGGTAATGCCGCGCTCGCGTTCGAGGTCGTTGCTATCCATAATTAACTCGCCAGCGGTTTCATTGTCGCGAAATAAGTGCCCAGCCATCAACATTTTGTCTACTAAAGTAGTTTTGCCGTGGTCAACGTGAGCAATAATTGCAATGTTTCTAATTTTCTGCATGTAAAACAATCTTTTTTTTGAGGGTGCAAAGGTAGTGAAAATTATTCAGTTACACTTACAATAGGTGTTACGAACCAAAGAATTTTGTATCTTTGCAGTCCGAAAATTTAGAAAAACAAACGAATAAGATGAAACCGAAATGTTTAAAATAATTATTATCACACAAAGTAATGATTATTTTAAACATCAAAGGTTCCATGTGACAAATAAAAATATATATATAAACACATGAATTTTATAGAAGAATTAAGCTGGCGTGGAATGATTCATACCATGATGCCCGGAACGGAAGAGCAGTTGGCAAAAGAACTTACAACAGCTTATGTTGGCATCGACCCTACGGCCGACTCACTACATATTGGACACCTTGTAAGCGTAATGATGCTCCGTCATTTTCAACGTGCCGGACACAAACCAATTGCATTAATTGGCGGTGCCACTGGTATGATTGGCGACCCTTCGGGCAAATCGGCTGAACGTAATTTGTTAGACGAAGCGGCACTTCGCCACAATCAAGAGTGCATTAAAGCACAATTAGCCAAATTTTTAGATTTCGAGAGCGATGCGCCAAATGCAGCCGAGTTGGTAAATAATTACGACTGGATGAAGAATTATTCCTTTCTCGACTTTATCCGCGACATCGGCAAACACCTCACTGTAAACTATATGATGGCCAAAGATTCGGTAAAAAAACGCCTGAGCAGCGAATCGAGCGTGGGCATGTCGTTTACCGAATTTTCGTACCAACTACTTCAAGGCTACGATTTTTTATGGCTAAATCAGAATAAAAACTGCAAACTGCAAATGGGTGGTTCCGATCAATGGGGTAATATTACCACCGGAACGGAATTGATTCGTCGTAAAACCAACAGCGATGCGTTTGCATTGGTTTGTCCACTCATTACCAAAGCCGATGGCGGTAAATTTGGAAAAACCGAAAGTGGAAACGTATGGCTCGACCGTCGTTATACATCGCCTTATAAATTTTTTCAGTTTTGGTTAAATGTAAGCGATGCCGATGCCGAAAAATACATTAAGATTTTCACTCCCATCGAAAAAGCGGAAGTAGAAAGCCTCACAACAGAACATGCTGCTGCACCGCATTTACGCATTTTACAAAAACGATTGGCCAAAGAAGTAACCATTATGGTGCATTCCGAAGAAGATTACAATGCAGCAATTGAGGCATCGAATATTTTGTTTGGAAATGCCACTTCAGACGCATTAAAAAAATTGGATGAAGATACGTTATTAGCTGTATTCGAAGGAGTTCCGCAATTCAAAGTTGATAAATCTCTTTTCGAAGCTGGTGTAAAAGCCATTGATTTATTGGTAGATAACGCTCCCGTTTTTCCATCAAAAGGCGATATGCGCAAATTAGTACAATCGGGTGGCGTAAGTTTAAACAAAGAAAAACTCGAAAATCAAGACTTATTGATTGGAACCGAAAGTTTGCTCAACGGCAAATACTTGTTGGCACAAAAAGGCAAAAAAAATTATTATTTGATACTAGTGGAATAAAATCACTCAGAGTATATTTTTAGATATAAATTTTCTGCTTCAATGCCTGCTATTCAAAACCTATTAAAAAAAAAACGTCCGGGAAATATCTCCGGACGTTTTTTTTATATAAAATTTTAATCGTAAACAGATTGACGCGTACCGACTTTAATAACCTCAACAATTAGAATATTATCATCAATCGTATAGATAACTCGATAAGAACCAACACGTATACGGTAAATATGCTCATATCCAACTAACTTTTTACAACCCGAAGGACGTGGGTCAAATACCAACTTTTTTAGTTTGGTTGTAATTAATATGTAATAATTGTTAGGTATCTTGTCTAGTTACTTTTCTGCTGTTTTAGTTACTATGACCTGATACATTATTTGAGATTTCTTTTTTTATTCTGACTCTGTATCAATTCATCTAAAGTAATGGTTTCGCCTCCACGTAGACTTTCGGCTTCCAATCCATCCAAAAAATCTTCTAATAATTCGTTATTGCCATAACGTTTCAAATCAATACGTACATGTGTAGCTACACCACGTACATTTTTTTCATATTTAATTCCTGCTACTGGCATAATACTACTCCTTTCATTTGTATTATATTTAACGACACAAAGATAATTATTGTTTGGTAAATAAAAAATAAAAGCAATCTATTTGACTGCTTTTATTCATTGTTTGTAAAAATTTTCTCTATCTTCTACCACTGTTCTCGTTTCTCTTACTATCGTTGCTGCTGCTACGTTTAGTTTCGGAGCTTTTGCTCGAACTACGAGGAGATTCGTTGCGTGTTGTAGCTGCTGGTGTGCTTACTCGTTGACTTGAACTACTTCTTTCTACACTTTTGCGTTCCACATTTTTGCTTTCGGTTGCTGGTCGAGCCGAGCGAACATTTTCGTTTGAGTTACGGGTATCATAATTGCTTCTACTTTCTGTTACTCTCTTTTCAGTACTACTTGCATCAACACTTCTCGAATTACTTTGGCTTGGCGTATA
>CAMDNO010000124.1 GCA_945902955.1 Porphyromonas cangingivalis | reverse complement strand
TTATGGTATTCGTTACCAATATTACCCAATCCTACAATCAAGTACTTCATTTCAAAAATAGATTATTTTTTTGTTGCAGCAGCTGCGGCAGCACCACGAGCAGCTCTTGTCAATTTAACCTGACAAACAACAGCGTTTTTGGCATTTAATATTTCTAAGTTTTCAACTTTTACAGCAGCCACCTGAATTGTTTTACCCAAACCAAGTTCGGTAACATTTAATGTAATACATTCAGGAATTTGTGTGTAAAGTCCTTTTACTTTCAGTTTACGCATTTCGAGCGCCAATTTACCCCCGGCTTTCACACCTTCGGCTAATCCTTCGAGTTTTACAGGAATTTCAACAACTACTGGTTTTGTTTCGTTCAGTTCCAAAAAGTCGATGTGTAAAACTTTATCAGTTACAGGGTGAAACTGCAATGCTTTCATAATCGCTTTACATTTAGCGCCATCTACATCCAAGTCAACCACAAATACTTCTGGCGAATAAACAAGTTTACGCAATTCGCTTACAGTAGTTGTAAAGTGAGTGTTTGATGCACCGCCATAAAGTACGCAAGGTACGTTTTCGGATACACGTTCAGCTTTCGAAGCTTTTTTTCCAAGGTCTGTACGTACAGTACCTTTTAATTCAAATGATTTCATTTTTAAAAAATTTGTTTGTGTTACTCAAAATTTAAGCCTTTAGATATTAAGTGATTAGTGGCTTAATTTCCCATCACACTTTCTTTTGCAAAAAAGTGGCACAAAGATACTAGTTTTTTTTCGAAAACACAAAAAAGGAATACCGTCCAACGATATTCCTTTTTTGTACGATATAAATTGCTGAAAATTAGTTAATTGCAGATGCCAAGTCGGCGCCGGCTTTAAATTTAGCAACTTTTTTAGCTTCAATTGTGATTGCCTGTTTTGTAGCGGGGTTAATGCCCGAACGTGCCGAGCGAGCTGCTACCGAGAAAGTACCGAAACCTACTAAACTAACTTTGTCGCCTGCAACTAATGCATCTGACACACTTTTAACAACTGCATCGAGTGCCTTTTTAGCATCAACTTTGCTTAAACCCGCTTCAGCGGCAATAGCATTGATTAATTCTGCTTTGTTCATAATTCTTTTTTTTGGGGAATAAATTGGTGTTTAAAACTATATGCTTACAATTTGATTTGCAAATGTAATGTTTTGATTATAAATGACAAACAAAAAAACAACTTTTTTTTTATAATTTTTTCATAAACTCAAAAAATATGTTAGAAAACATAATATTGCCCACAAATTTAGTACTTTTGTCTTCTTATTTTGTTTATTTTAAATTGGTTTAAGCAGAATAGTTCTGACTCATAGCGTTATAAAAATATTTTATCATGTTTAATAGAAATTCATTTTTAGATAGTATTCCGCCCGTTGTTAAAAACTTGTTAGCCATCAACATTATTTTATGGTTAGCCACAATGGTTCTTCCTGGATTTTTGAGGCGTTGGGGCATGGAAGTTGACCTCACCGATATACTTGGAATGCATTATTGGGCATCCGAAAAATTCAATCCTGCTCAGTTGCTGACTTATATTTTTATGCACGGTGGTTTTAATCATCTGTTTTTTAATATGTTCGCCGTATATATGTTTGGTGGTGCGCTCGAAAATCTTTGGGGTTCGCGCAAGTTCCTAACATACTATTTAATTACCGGATTAGGAGCGGGCATTGTGCAACAATTGTTCTGGACTGTTGAATATCAAAGTCTTATTAATGCCATGAATGTAGCCATCGAGTCAAATTCGGGAAGCCTATTAGTGCCTTTCGAAGGTGAATTGATGAAGTACTTCCGTATCACGGGGTTGGCAGGTTTCGATGCTGCCTCTATAATCGAAATGAAGGAAATGTTCCTAAATTTACCTGTAACCGTGGGTGCTTCGGGTTCGGTATTTGGATTGTTGCTTGCTTTTGGCTGGCTTTTTCCCGAAACGCGCTTGATGATGCTCTTTATTCCGGTGCCTATCAAAGCACGCATTTTTGTTGCAATTTATGGCGTTGTAGAATTGTTTCTCGGAGTAGCGAATTTCTCTGGCGATAACGTTGCGCATTTTGCTCATTTAGGCGGTATGCTGTTTGGAGTAATTATGATATTGTTTTGGAAAAAGAAAAAAACATTGTATGGTTAATAGTTTATAGTCAATAGTTTATAGTTAAAAAACAAGAATGAACTTTATAGATTTATTTAAACAGAAATTCCGCGAAGGCGATGCACTAATTCGGCTCATTTTTATTAATGTTGCTGTTTTTGTTGTTTTACAAACAGTGAATATTGTATTTTTGCTTTTCAACCAATCGCTATCTTGGTCGAGCGAATTTTTAGCTGCTCCAGCCAATTTTGTCTATCTTATTCAAAAACCTTGGACTGTAATAACCTACATGTTTTTGCACGAAGGTTTGTTTCATATTTTGTTCAATATGTTTGCGCTCTACTGGTTTGGCAAACTTTTTTTGATGTATTTTTCGCAAAAGCATTTGGTGGCTTTATATATTCTGGGCGGCGTAATGGGCTATGTGTTTTTTGCAGGAGCTTACAATGTTTTCCCTTATTTTAAAAATGCCATTGATAGTAGTGTTATTCTGGGGGCTTCGGGCTCTATAATGGCCATTATTTTGGCTGTAGCTACCAAATCGCCCGACATGGAAATGCGAATGCTTTTTATTGGCAACATTAAACTCAAATACATTGCTATTTTTACGGTACTCACAAGCTTTTTTGGAATAACTTCGAATAATGCCGGTGGCGAAATTGCACATTTGGGTGGTGCTTTGACAGGTTACATTTTTATTGTATCTTTGCGGCAAGGTAGAGATATTACGGCAGGACTTAACAAAGTAATTAGTTATTTTTTCGATCTTTTTAAGCCTCGAAAACTGAAAGTTAAGAAAAATACAAACTATTCAGGCCACAAAATGTCGGATGCCGAATATAACCAACACAAAGTAAACCGAATGAAAGAAATCGACCGAATTTTGGATAAAATAAAGGCTTCGGGCTACGAAAGTCTTTCGGCAGATGAAAAAAAACGGTTGTTTGAGCAAGGGAAAGGATAGATTACAGTTTACAGAATTTTGTGATATTTAAAGGCTTGAAAAATTAGAACCCATTTATGTTCGGTAGGATATTAGTAAAAGGAACCATGTTGCTGGCAAATTTAGCTGTCGCTGCTTTGCTCATTGTTACCGTGCTTGCTACTCATATCAGCCCCGAAAAAATCTCAATTCTTGCACTCACCACTTTAATTTTTCCACTCACTGTTGTTTTAAATTTATTCTTCGTGGCGTTTTGGCTTTTTGCGCGCAAATGGCAATTTTTAATTTCTTTTCTATTGTTGATTTTCTTTTCGGAGCAAATAAGTACAAGCATCCCCGTTCATTTTAGGGATAAAAAGCTCGAACCTACTTCAAATTCGATTAAAATTATGAGTTACAACATCATGTTGTTTGCTCATATCCAAAAACATACAGATAGCAATCCCAATAAAATTATCAAACATATTCTCGATTCGGATGCCGATATTGTTTGTCTGCAAGAATATGCTGTAAGTCCCAAAAAGAAAAGCGATTACCTCACTCAAGCCGATATTTATCGTATTTTCAAAAAATATCCCTACAAGCATATCGAGCTTCGACCAAGCGAAAATTGGAAACGTTCGGGTATTGCTACATTTTCGAAATATCCCATTATCAACACTAAAAATTTTTCGAATAAAGCCGATTATGGCGTTTCCATTTACAGCGATATTGTAGTTGGAGCCGATACGGTAAGGCTTTTCAATAACCATTTGGAGTCGAACCGGTTGACCGAGCGGGATCGTCATTTACCAATAGATTTGAAAGATGATTTTAACTCTGATAAACTAACAGGCACAACCAAACAACTTTCTCGTAAACTATTTATTGCCTACAAACGACGGGCTAAACAAGCCGAACGAATTGCTGATGAAATTAAAAAATCCCCTTATAAAGTATTAGTTTGTGGCGATTTTAATGATGTACCAGCCTCCTACACCTATTCCACTATTCGTGGTAATCTGACTGATGCCTTTTCGGCAACTGGTTTGGGATTGGGATTGACGCTTAATTTATCCATTTATCGCTTTCGCATAGATTATGTGCTTTACGACGAACGTTTTTTTAGTTCGAGCAAACTAATTATCGACAAAGTAAAATACTCCGACCATTATCCTATTCATACAAAAATTAGTTTCAAACAAAAATCATAAATATATTTTAAAAAAAACAAACAATTATGAGCACTCCAACAAACTTGAAGTACACAAAAGACCACGAATGGATTCGCGTAGAAGGCGAAGTTGCCTACGTTGGCATTACCGATTACGCTCAAAGCGAATTGGGTGAAATTATTTTCGTTGAAGTTGAAACAGTTGGCGAAACTTTGGAAGAAGGTGAAGTTTTTGGTACTGTGGAAGCTGTAAAAACTGTTTCTGAATTGTTTTTACCCGTAACAGGCGAAATAGTTGAATTTAACAGCGAACTTACCGATAATCCAGAATTAGTAAACGATGACCCTTATGGCAAAGGCTGGTTGGTGAAAATTTCAGTAAGTGATGCTTCGCAATTAGATGGGCTGTTGTCGGCTGAGGAGTACGATGGTTTAATCGGTTAATTTATAGTATATGACACCAAAAGTAAGTATTATAATGGGCAGCACGTCCGACCTTCCGGTTATGGAAAAAGCAGCTGCACTTCTGAATGAATTTGAAATTCCGTTTGAGATAAATGCCCTGTCGGCGCATCGTACTCCTTCTGAGGTCGAAAAATTTGCTAAAAATGCTCGTGCAAATGGCATTGAAGTTATAATTGCTGCAGCAGGTATGGCCGCACATTTGCCCGGAGTTATTGCCTCGATGACAACCATTCCCGTAATTGGTGTGCCGATAAATGCCAGTCTCGATGGGATGGATGCGCTTTTGGCAATTGTACAAATGCCTCCGGGTATTCCGGTAGCTACTGTGGGTATTAATGGCGCTCTGAATGCTGGTATTTTGGCTGTTCAAATGCTTGCGGTGGGAAATCCAGAAATTCAGAATAAATTAATTAATTACAAAGAAAATCTCAAGAAAAAAATGGTAGAAGCTAACGAAGAATTAGCTAAAGTAAAGTATCCATTTAAAACAAATTAAAACCACTTTTTCAATTGGAAGTTTGGATGAAAATTTGTACCTTTGTGCTCTTTATAAGGGGTTTTTACTTTCAATTTGAATTTACAACACATAAATAAATAACAAAATGCAAACTATTGACAATTTTAATTTCGCCGGACAAAAGGCTTTTGTTCGTGTCGACTTTAACGTTCCGTTGAACGAAAATTCTGAAATTACCGACGACACCCGCATCCGTGCTGCGATGCCTACACTCAAAAAGATTTTAAGTGATGGCGGAAGTCTGATTATTGCTTCGCACATGGGGCGTCCGAAAAAAAATCCGGATTTGAAGTATTCTTTGAAATCAATTATTGCTCGTGTAAGCGAATTGCTTGGCACTGATGTTCAGTTTGCTTCGGACTGTGCCAACGACGAAACCTCTAAATTGGCTGCCGAGCTCAAAGCGGGTGAAGTATTATTGCTCGAAAATCTTCGCTTTTATGCCGAGGAAGAAGGCAAACCACGTGGCGAATTTGCGAATGACGAAGAAAAAGCAGCTGCTAAAAAAGAAATAAAAGAAAGCCAGAAAGCATTTACAGCTAAATTGGCGTCGTATGCTACTTGCTACGTGAACGATGCTTTTGGTACAGCTCACCGCGCACATGCTTCTACGGCATTAATTGCTAAATACTTCGACGAAAACAGCAAAATGTTTGGCTACCTTATGGAAAAGGAAGTGATTGCTGTACAAAAAGTTATGACTGATACGGCTCGTCCGTTTACAGCTATTATGGGCGGTTCAAAAGTATCGTCGAAAATAGAAATCATCGAAAACTTACTTTCAAAAGTAGATAACTTGATTATTGCTGGTGGAATGACTTATACCTTTACAAAGGCTTTAGGAGGTAAAATTGGGGGTTCTATTTGCGAGGACGATAAATTAGATTTAGCTTTGGAATTGTTGGACAAAGCTAAGAAAAATGGAGTTAATATTATTCTTGCCGATGATGCAAAAATTGCAGACTCTTTCAGCAACGATGCGAACACTCAATTTGTGGATGTAAACGAAATACCTGATGGTTGGGAAGGGTTAGATATTGGCCCAAAAACCGAGGCGAAATTTGCTGAAGTTATTAAAAATTCGAAAACCATTCTTTGGAATGGTCCTACGGGTGTTTTCGAATTCGAAAACTTTACAAGTGGCTCACGTGCCGTAGGTGATGCTATTGTAGCAGCTACCAAGTTGGGCGCTTTCTCACTTGTTGGTGGTGGCGATTCAGTTGCTTGCGTCAACAAATTTGGTATTGCCGACCAAGTATCGTACGTTTCAACCGGAGGAGGTGCTTTGCTCGAAGCTATCGAAGGTCGCGTGCTTCCTGGTATTGAAGCCATTAGAGGTTTCTAATTTGTAAATAAATATATTCAACAACCTGAATTCGGCTGTCGGTCGCTTTCAGGTTGTTTGGTTTTAAAAAATAATTAACCCGATGAATCAGCCTGATAGTCGAATCAATTATCAGTTTTTATTTCATGTTCTCCCCAATCCTGTTTTTGTTGTAGATCAGATGGGTGTTTTAGTTGACCTTAACGCATCGGCTACTGATCTGTTTCAAACAATAGCGGTAGGTGAAAAAATTGATATTTTATTTATCGACAAAAGATATATTAAATTAAAGTTGTTGGAATTGCTTCAGTATCATAAAGTTATTTCAGATAAAGCTATTTTTAAAACAAGAGAAAATGAAGTTCAATCATTCGAATATAAATTAACTATACTGTCCGAAAGCAATGAATTATTCATTTTGAGTTTAAATCATTTAGATAGTAAAAACGAATTATTAAAGTTAGAAATTGAACAAACATTTAGTGCCGAACTACATACATTAAAGCCTTACCTCAACAAAACTGGCAAAGAATTGATAGAAAGGAAAATTAAAGAAAAAAAATTAAGTGTGTTTTTTGAGTCGGAAATAATACAAACAAAAACAAAAGATTTTATTGATGCTCGTTTTAAAACTGAAATTGCAAAACAATTTCCACAATTTTCGGATTTAGAACTTAATATTGCATACCTTTTAAGTATCCAAGCATCGACGAAGCAAATTGCAACTATCTGCAATAAAAGTACAAACGCTACGCGAGTATTAGTACACCGGTTGCTTAAAAAAACAAGTTTTAAAAATAAAACCGATTTCTCGAGTCTGATGAAATCATAACAATAAAAGCATAAATTGAATGAAAATCAAATTATTATTATTCGCACTTGCCATTTTTCAACTTACAGCAACTGCTCAGAAATCGAATCTTTTTGCTACAGAAAACAGCAATAAATGGTTTATCGAACTTACAAACAAAAGTATAAATCCACAGGATGTTTTTAGTTTCAAAAATGGAATATTGATAGTAGGAAAAGCAACTTCGGGTTATATCCGAACAAAAAAGGCATACAAAAATTACTCGTTAAAGGTGGAATGGCGTTGGACTAAAAAATTGGGAAATAGCGGGGTGCTATTGCATATACAGAAAAACGATACCGTTTGGCCTGTATGTTATCAGGTGCAACAGCGAGCCGATGCTGCTGGCGACATTATATGTATGAATGGTTTGTGGGCAAAAGAATGTACTGATAAAGTGAAGTTTACAGTACCTAAAATGCAAACGTCGAACGAAAAAGCACTTGGCGAATGGAATTCGATGGAAGTAATAAGTAAAAATGGAACACTTACAGTTAAAATCAATAATTTACTTCAAAATAAAATAACAGGTCTGACGAAGAAAAAGGGATTTATTGGCTTTCAGTGCGAAGGAACCGAAATGGAGTTTAGGAACTTGAAAATAGAATAAAATTGAATTTACTGCTTTTCCCTTTCGGTCAAGCTAAAAGATTTAAACCACAATAGACACATTAGAATAATTTAAGTTGGTATTATTTGTTAAATTAAAATACCGATAGGTATTTACCTATTGTGCTCTATATTATATGTTTGCATAATATTTTTTTCTAATGTGCCCCCGATAGCTATCGGGATGGTTTAATTGATTTTTATCTTGGTAATAGGGATTCAAAAGTTTTAAAACGAATATGTATATTACTTGATTAACGTGGATAAGCAATTTGAATTTTTAATTACAATCGTCTACCCAATCGGTACATCATTTCCGCTTTCCAGTTCGTGAAATCGCCTAATTGAATATGTGTGCGTGCCTCGCCCATTAGCCAAAGATAGAATGCGAGGTTGTGAATAGAGGCAATTTGAAGCGCTAAATACTCTTTGCTTATAAATAAGTGGCGCAAATAAGCTTTTGTGTACGCATGGTCTACATACGAAGTGCCAAATTCGTCGACGGGCGAAAAATCATTTTTCCACTTCTCGTTTTTCATATTCATAATGCCTTGTGAGGTAAAAAGCATAGCATTACGGCCATTGCGAGTAGGCATTACACAATCGAACATATCCACACCCCGTTCAATGCCTTCGAGCAAATTTTGTGGCGTACCTACTCCCATCAAGTAACGCGGTTTTTCGTGTGGTAAAATTTCGTTGACCACTTCTATCATTTCATACATTTTTTCGGCAGGTTCGCCTACCGCCAATCCACCTATGGCATTTCCTTCGCGATTTTGGGAGCTTATAAATTCAGCCGACTGTCGGCGCAAATCGGGATACACACAACCCTGCACAATCGGAAAAAATGTTTGAGAATAGCCATATTTTGGTTCTGTGGCATCGAAATGCTTTGTACCGCGGTCTAACCAGCGATGCGTAAGCTCCATCGATTTCTTGGCATAATTGTAATCGGCATCCCCTGGCGTGCATTCGTCGAATGCCATAATGATATCAGCACCTATCGAACGTTGAATGTCAACCGTTCGTTCGGGTGTAAATAAATGCTTGCTACCGTCGATATGCGAACGAAATGTAGCACCTTCTTCTTTTAACTTCCGATTTGCCGAAAGCGAAAATACCTGATAACCACCACTATCTGTCAGAATAGGACGGTCCCAACCATTGAACTTATGTAATCCCCCAGCCTGTTCTAAAATTTCAATTCCGGGTCGCAAATATAAATGATAGGTATTACCCAAAATAATTTGCGCATTGATATCATCTTTTAACTCCCTAAAATGAACCGCTTTAACCGATGCAACCGTACCCACAGGCATAAATATTGGTGTCTGAATTTTGCCATGATCGGTGGTTATTTCTCCTGCACGTGCATTCGAATTTGGATCGGTATGTTGAAGTTCGAAAGTCATTTAATCATTTACAATTTAATCATTTACAATTTACCATTCATTGGTATCGCCTTTGATAAACTACCAGCATCGGATAACAAGTCGTCAAATATGAGAAGATAAATATCGAAAATATAGAAGCTATTTTCCATATATATTCTCAGCATTAGATGCTGAGAATAAAATTCTCGAGAATCTTTTGACCTACATCGCCTGATTTTTCGGGGTGAAATTGTACCGCATAAAAGTTATCTTTTCGAATGGCAGAGCTGTATTCAACCACATAATCGGTTTTAGCAATAGCTTCATCACAATTTTCGACGTAATAGCTATGTACAAAATACATATAAGCATTTTCGGGCACATCAGTCAGTAAATCTGTTTTTAATTGAGTGATATTATTCCAACCAATTTGTGGTACTTTATATTCGGTGTTGGGAAACAAGCGCACTTTTTGATCAAAAATTCCCAAGCATTCGGTGTTATTTTCTTCCGAAAAGGAGCACATTAATTGCATCCCAAGGCAAATACCTAACACGGGTTGTTTCAAACTTTTAATCAAAGTGTCGAGTCCTTTACTTTTCAAATAGGCCATTGCTGACGAAGCTTCGCCTACTCCGGGGAATATGACTTTGTCGGCAGTGCGAATCTCGTCATGGTTGTCGGTAACAACTGCCTCAACACCAATTCGTTCGAGAGCAAAAAGCACTGAGCGAATATTACCTGCATTGTATTTTATAATTACTACTTTCATTTTTTTTAAGACTACAGACAGCGGACAATGGACAACAGAAAGTTAAAAGACAAAACTCAAAAGACTCAATAATAACAATTAATAACGGCGAAGCCAAACAACGCACGAAGTGCAAATAACGGCGAAGCTAAATTATCCTATTTGTTGCAGTATCGGGAAAAACAACAGCGGGTTTAAATGTTCGCGCTTCTTCCATTTCGAGCATTGCAAATGCCATAATTATTACAATGTCGCCACGTTGTACTTTGCGTGCTGCTGCACCATTAATGCAAATAACGCCGGATTTACGTTCACCGGGAATAACATAAGTTTCGAAACGCTCGCCATTGTTATTATTTACGATGGCTACTTTTTCGTTGGCAATAATGTTGGCAGCATCCATCAAGTCTTCGTCGATGGTAATGCTTCCAATATAATTCAGGTTCGATTCGGTAATCGAAACGCGATGAATTTTTGATTTTAAAACGTGTACAAACATGAATAAAGAATTTACTATTTACTTATTTACCAGTTACTATTTATATCTAATATTGTCGATTAAGCGAACTTCGCCACAAAAAACAGCTATACATCCAACGCTTGCAACACTCCAATTGTTGATAATTTGCAGTGTATTAGCATCAACTATTTCGAAATATTCGAGTTTCAATCCATCAACTCTTGCAATTTCATTCTCCACCCAATCTTTTAACTCAATCGGGAGTGTGTTTTTTGCCAATTGCTTGCTTTCAAATAGTATTTTCGATATTGATGCAGCAGTTTTACGTTGACTTGATGTAAGTCTTTCGTTGCGGCTACTCATAGCCAAACCACTTGTTTCACGAACTATGGGGCAGTCGATGATATCGATATCAAATCCCAATTTTTTAGTCATTAAATGAATAATAGCTAATTGCTGGAAATCTTTTTCGCCAAAATACGATTTTTGAGGCTTTACAAATGTAAATAATTTGCTTACAATTTGCACCACGCCATTAAAATGTCCTGGTCGAAATTTACCTTCCATAACAGTGTCAAGTCCTTCGAAATCAAATTCAAAACGGTTGTTTTTTTCGCTTTCGGTATATATTGCATCAATGCTAGGAGCAAAAATTAAATCGCATCCGGCTTCTTCGAGCAAAAGAGCATCGGCTTCTATATTACGAGGATATTTTTCGAGGTCACTCGCATTATTAAACTGTGTAGGGTTGACGAAAATACTCACTACATTGTACTCATTTTCTGATACCGAGCGTTTAACCAGCTCAATATGACCAGCATGTAAAGCACCCATAGTTGGAACAAAACCTATCGATTTCACATTTGAGCGTGCGTTGGCAATTTCGGTTTCAAGCTTTTCGACCGTTGTAACAATAAGCATTTATAATTCTTTATTTTTAAATTTTTGTGGCTTTCGATAGTGATACATAACTCGAAAAACGTTGCAAAAGTACAAAAAGTAATTTGGATAACGGTTGAGTTTTACCATATAAATTTTCTTTGTGATATTATTGATAAGATTATATATTTTTTAAATCAATACTTTTTTCTCTTTTTGTTGTAAAAAATGTTGTTTATATTTTTGTAGGTAGCTAAAAATTATTACTTTTGCAGTCGCTTTGCAAAGAAATTTAATTTTTAGTAAAAGCATGGCCTAAAGCTCAGTTGGTTAGTAGCACCTGACTCTCCCGATAGCTATCGGGACAGGGGGTCAAAGCGATATTTTTTTTTAATAGATTTAGGGCCTATAGCTCAGTTGGTTAGTAGCACCTGACTCTCCCGATAGCTATCGGGGCAGGGGGTCAAAGCGATATTTTTTTTAATAGATTTAGGGCCTATAGCTCAGTTGGTTAGTAGCACCTGACTCATAATCAGGGGGTCACTGGTTCAAGCCCAGTTGGGCCCACTAAATCGAAAGCACTTATTCGTAACTCGGATAAGTGCTTTTTTATATACAATATATCTCTATGACAGGTTGTTATATCATTCACAGTGATACGCTTCAACGTTATTACATCGGAGCTACGCATGAAAATATTGAAAGTCGATTAAACAATCATAACAATGGTAGTTATGGCAAAACATGTTTTACAGCCAAAGCTTTTGATTGGTCTTTAGTGATTTTTATACCAACAGAAAATTACGCTCATGCTATTAGAATAGAGCGTAAAATTAAATCAATGAAATCATCGATATATATTACAAATCTTACGAAATACCCCGAACTGATAGCTCAGTTGGTTAGTAGCACCTGCCTCCCCCGATAGCTATCGCATAGCCGTCAAGCTAAGAGATTAAGTTCTTGAAATAAAGCGCATTATGATTTTGAAAGTTTTTTACCTTATTCGTGTATATAGAAGGGGGTAACCTTTCTGAATTATCGAGTATATTAAGTGACAATTTCCATCGTATTTTTAACGACAAATTGTTGAAATTAAAGGCCAAATCTGTTGGATTCTTGAAAAGAGATTCAAAATTTTCGCCAATTGCGTTCTTAGACACATTGCTATATAGTGGCTCTCAAACAGAGATTTGCAGCTTAGGTCAAGCATCCACCAGGGTGCAGGATTATAATGGTGTGTCTATTTCCAAGCAAGGGGTAGACAGTCGTTTCAATGAGAAGTCGGTTGAGTTTGTAAAAAGTGTATTCAAAGAATGTTTGGAGAATGAATATAATAAAGTAATTGCACCAAACTTTTTTTCAGCTTTAAGTCGTGTTTTGGTTAAATATGCCA
>CAMDNO010000123.1 GCA_945902955.1 Porphyromonas cangingivalis | reverse complement strand
CAATGCACGCGAAACAATCACCGACATGGAGTAATCGATGTACGAAGATTTCATTTCTTCGTCGATATTTACCTGAATAATTCTGTCTTGTTCAATCATCTAACTTAAATTTATTACTTTCCGAAAAATCGCACTAAATTACTACTTTTTATTGACTTGTGCAAGCCTTTTTTAGTGAAATAATTACAAAAATGAAGAGCCATTTTTTGTGCTAAAATATTACTGAATATGTTCGATTTTTAATGAATCCACGAATGTACACAAACTAAAACAATAGAAATCTCAGTACGTTTTTTTGGTTTGTTCTTTTTTTGGTAGAATAATTTAAAACTTTTATCTTTGTTGTATAAAGATAAAATATTTTATGAATATAAAAAAAGCAGTCATTATAGTTGCAGGCGGTAAAGGTTCGCGAATGGAAAGTGAAGTTCCAAAACAATTTCTACTAATTCAAGGAAAACCGATTTTAATGCACACGATAGAAAATTTTTATCGCTTCGATTCAAAAATAAAGATTGTGTTGGTAATTCCACTGAATTCTATTTTATATTGGGAGCAGTTGTGTCAACTATTCCATTTTAAAATTAAACATACTATTGCGTTTGGTGGTTCAACGCGTTTTGCTTCCGTAAATAATGGTTTAAAAAGTATTAAAGGTGCCGAATTGATAGCTGTACACGACGGTGTTCGTCCGTTTGTAAGCCACCAAACTTTAGCCAACTGTTTTCAAGCGGCCGACATTTCGGGGGCTGCTATTGCTGTAACCGATAGCGTTGAAAGTATTCGTGAGTTGAGCGAGAGTAGTAGTCGATCTGTAGATAGGTCACAATATAAATTGGTACAAACACCTCAGATTTTTAATGCAAAGTTGCTTCGAGAAGCTTACAAACAGGAATTTTCGCCTCTTTTTACCGACGATGCTTCGGTTGTCGAACGTTATTTTGCTACACAAAATGAAGTTACCCCCCGGAAAATTTCGTTAGTGGAAGGCAATCGAGAGAATATTAAAATCACTACGCCCTTCGATTTGAAAATTGCCGAAGCTTTGCTGAAAGATGACAACTGAGAATTCCTCTAAAAATATTCAATATTTCGATACATTACGCATTCTGGCAACAGTAGCAGTGATTTTAATTCATGTATCATCGCCCGTAATGAATATGAATTTTGGTAGAAATACCGAATTTTGGCTGATAGGAGTGGTGCTTAATAATTTTGTGCGGTTTGCCGTGCCTCTTTTCTTAGTACTTAGTGGAGCTACTCTGCTTACAAAACAATATAAATTAATCGATTTCTACAAAAAACGATTATCGCGTGTGTTTATTCCTATGTTATTTTGGTTGCCAGCCTATTGGGTTTTTCGCTGGTTGATGCTCCGTGATTGGGAGCGCCCGATGAGTTTCGATGCTATTGTGCGCTGGGGAACAGATTTGTTTGTTGCCGAAGGCGTTTCAAAACATCTTTGGTTTGTATATATGATTTTGGTACTTTATCTTTTTATTCCCTTAATTTCAAAAATTCTTAAACATGTAAGTCGCCAATCTATCGTTATTTTTCTAGCTTTATGGCTAATATTAAATTACTTACAAAGTATCCATGTTTTTAGTATAGAAAGTTTTCCATTGTTTGCGAAAAGGCTTTACGGATATATGCTTTACATTGGTTATTTGGTGTTGGGCTATTTTCTACAAACCTTACCGCCACAAAATAAATTTACACGAACTTCAGCTTTAATTCTTTATACTACAACTGTTGTAATTAATTCTTATTTAACGTATTATCTAAGTTTTCAGTCAGAAAAACAAACGCTTACTGCCATGGGAACGTTTACAATTACAACTTTTTTTCAAGTAATAGCTGTTTATTACATTTTTAAAGATTTCGAATTTAAAAATAGATTTGTTTTGCGAACCATTCAAATTCTAAGCAATTATAGTTTTGGAATTTATTTAGTGCATATTATGGTCATCAGTTTGTTTTTCCGTGTAGGTATTTTCTGGACAATGGCACATCCACTTGTTTCGGTTCCGATAGTAGTTTTGCTAACTTTAATTACTTCATTTTTAATTATTTTTCTGCTTCGCAAAATACCATTTATGGCAAAATTTGCTGGATAATGTGAGAGATAATTGAACGCAGAGCGTAGCAAAATCAACGAAGTTAAATCGCAACACCCCGTCAAGAGCACAGCTTGGCGGGGTGTTTTGCGTTCGGGTGTTGCGTTTAAGTTCTATGATGTTAGCGTTTAGGGCGTTACAGTTTATCAATCTCGTCTTTGGAAAGTCCAGTTATATCAATAATATCAATAATATTCATTGATTTCAATTTCATTCCTTTTGCGATTTCAATACTCCTTTCTCTTTTTACCCTATCCTCCGCATCAATTTTCAATGTCCACATTCTGCTCGCCTCGTTACGAAGGTTATTAATGTGATGATTGTAATTTAATTGCTCTTCTTCAGATAATTTATCTACACGCAATAGCTCTTTTGCTTCATTAATTCCTTTGGCAGTGAAGTCGTCTTTAATTTCGTTATTTTTGAAATAATAAATCCACTCATCAAGAGTATTAGTTGCATTGTCGTTAAACTGATTTACTTTTATTACATAATATTCTGGAAATATCTGAAATGGCTCAACTTTTCCTAGCAACTCCTTTTGCTTGTCGGATAGTGAAAGTTTGTCTGCATTATGAATGCCAACAAAATCAGTCTTTCCGTGATATATGTAATCTTTGCCTTGTCCAAGGTCGAAGTAAACGACATTGATTGAGAATACTTTTTTAATTTCCGAATAAGGCTGTCCAACGGAAATATATTCAGTCAAAACTTTTGAAGTGCCATAAGCCATTCGGTGAAAATAGTCGTATTCGCTTTGATTTTGAATTTCAATTATTATCAACTCTGATTTTGAATCTTTCACAAGTATGTCAACCCGATTGTATTTGTCGTCGTCGTGCTGTTTGTTGCTTTCGCTTTCCAAGATTGATTGAATCTGAATATCTTCCTTTAAAAGTTCAGACAAGAAACCTTCCAAAACAGTAAAATTCGCCTTGTTTCTCAAAAGTCGTTTTATTGCCCAGTCAAATCGTATTAAGTTTCTATTATTCATATCGTTCGTTTTTTGCAAAGTTAATATTTTTTTCAATAGATAATTTTGGTAGGTGCTTTTTTCGCCTTAACCTTAACGAATCCCTATGAGAAACTCAATTCCTAAAAGGGAAACTGAGTTTCCTTTATATTAGCCTTAGCTTATAATATTAATTAATTGTTGAATATCAGTAATATAGCAAAAGGAATGATTTTGAGTAGTTTCTCTTATAGGATTTGATATTTTTTTAAATAGTTTTTTCTAACGTAAAGATTAGCAAATGTAAATCATTTTTTACAACTAACAATATTTTTTACTAAATATTCAAATTCTCCAATGGACTCTTGATTTGTTCGAATCCTTTGGGGGTAATCTGCGTGTATTTTTCCTTAGTTTTTGGCTCGAACAACTAAAAAATTTTGAATTGAAAATCGGTATAGCCAATATATCGCAAATCAGTAGTTGTCGAGATTTGCAAATTGTTGGGTTCAAAAGGACTTTCCTACGAAATAATGTCGAAACCTGTATACGGAATTAATGCCTTGGGAATGCGAATTCCTTCGGGCGTTTGATTGTTTTCGAGCAAAGCTGCCACAATGCGGGGCAATGCCATTGCGCTTCCGTTGAGCGTGTGTGCCAACTGTGTTTTCTTGTCAGCTCCTTTAAAACGACATTTCAAACGATTCGCCTGATAGCTTTCGAAGTTTGAAACCGAGCTTACTTCCAACCAACGTTCTTGAGCAGCCGAAAATACTTCAAAATCGAATGTAAGTGCAGAAGTGAAACTCATATCGCCACCACAAAGGCGAAGAATACGCCAGGGTAATTCTAATTTTTCAACCAAAGTTTGCACATAATCAACCATTTGGTCGAGTGTTTCGTACGATTTGTCTGGATGTTGAATTTGTACAATTTCTACTTTATCGAACTGATGCAGTCGGTTTAATCCGCGTACATCCTTACCATACGAACCAGCTTCGCGACGGAAACAAGCAGAATAGGCAGTGTTTTTAATTGGCAATTCTTTTTCGTCTAAAATAACATCGCGGTAAATGTTTGTTACAGGTACTTCGGCGGTAGGTATCAAATACAAATCGTCGATCTGACAATGATACATTTGACCTTCTTTGTCAGGCAATTGTCCTGTTCCATAGCCCGATGCTGCATTTACCACGTAAGGCGGTTGTACTTCGAGGTAACCGGCTTCCATAGCGTTGTCGAGGAAAAAGTTGATTAACGCACGTTGCAGGCGAGCACCTTTTCCTTTGTAAACAGGAAAACCAGCACCCGAAATTTTTACACCAAGCTCAAAATCAATCAGGTCGTATTTTTTTGCTAAATCCCAATGTGGCAACGCACCTTCGTATAAATTTGGCATTGCACCACCTGTGCGTTCAATCAAATTATCTTCGGCATGTTTGCCTGCTGGTACGCTGTCGTGTGGTAAATTTGGAATTTGAACTAATAAGTTGTTGAGCGATTGTTCGATTTCTGTAAGTTTTTCGTCCAGCATTTTAATACTATCTTTCAGCTCTATAGTTTTTTCTTTGGCTGAGGCAGCTTCGGCTTGTTTGCCTTGTTTGAAAAGCATACCTATTTCTTTCGAAAGGTTATTCATTTCAGCCGACTGAGTGTCTAACTGAGTTTGAGTTACTTTTCGCGTTTTATCCATTTCCACTACCTGGGCAATGATGTTAGTACCGTCGAAGTTTTTTTTGCCCAAGCGAGCAATAACTTCAGCTGTATTTTCGGTGATATATTTTAGTGTTAGCATTGTCGATTATTACCTCTAAATCCCCTAAAGGGGGACTTAAAGAATTTTTAGGATGTTTAAATTAGTTACGTCATTATTCCCCTTTAGGGGTTAGGGGTTTATAAAAAAAATCTCCCGCAATTTTACTCTACGGTAAAACGACAGGAGATTATTTGTGCGTTTAAATCTTGCTAAAATTAATTAGCTTCTACAGCTTCGATAGGTTTGATAGAAACGTAAGATTTATTATCTTTTTTCTTTCTAAATACTACAGTTCCGTTTATCAAAGCGAATAATGTGTGGTCTTTGCCAATGCCAATGTTTTCACCTACATGATGAACAGTGCCGCGTTGACGTACAATTATGTTACCTGCTTTTGCAAACTGACCACCAAAAATCTTTACTCCAAGTCGCTTACTTTCCGATTCACGACCGTTTCTTGAGCTACCAGCCCCTTTTTTATGTGCCATTTTTTTTAAATTTTAATCGGTTTTTTTAATTAAGCTACAATTTCTTTAATCAACACTTCGGTAAAATCTTGACGGTGACCATTGCGTTTGCGATATCCTTTGCGACGTTTTTTGTGGAAAACAATCACTTTTTCGCCACGAACGTGCGATA
Organism: Porphyromonas cangingivalis; assembly: GCA_945902955.1. GTDB lineage: Bacteria > Bacteroidota > Bacteroidia > Bacteroidales > Paludibacteraceae > Paludibacter. The sequence continues at coordinate 7,395 of CAMDNO010000123.1, read as the reverse complement.
AAATTTCACCAACTACTTTTGCACCTTCTACTAAGGGAGCACCTACGGTAACTGCACCTTCGTTGTCGATTAACAATACTTTGTCGAATTCGATAGCCGAACCTCTGTCAGCTTCATTCATACGATGGATAAACAGTCTTTTTCCGGCTTCCACCTTAAACTGTTGTCCTAAAATCTCTACAATTGCGTACATGTAAAAACAATTTTTATATTACATCGGGCAGGTGAGATGTTTTGCAACAATGCTTCTTTTTTACCTATTCCGAAATGAGGGTGCAAATTTACTGCTTTTATTTTAATTTACAATGCTTTTTGTATGAAATTTGATATGAATTTGGCTGTAATTTATAAATAGTAGATTCAAATTACCTTATAATTTAAGTGTTTTGAATTAAATTACAATAATTCCGCACATATTGTTTCAAAATGTGTAATAAATTCAATATATTTGCCACCTAAATTTAATCTATAAAATTACAACACATGATTCAGGATAATTTTGTTCGGCTTTTCGAAGATTCATTCCGCAAAAACTGGGATTTCCCTGCTTACAGTAATTACGGCGAAGACATTACACTTACCTACGCCGATTTGGCAAAACGAGTTGCGCGTATGCACATTTTGTTTGATCAATTCCAATTAACACCAAATGATAAAGTGGCTCTTATTGGTCGTAATAGCTCAAATTGGGCAATAACTTATATTTCGGTGGTAACTTATGGCGCTGTTATAGTACCTATTTTACAGGATTTTAATCCCAACGATATTCATCATATTTCCAATCATTCCGAATCGAAATTGCTATTTATTACTGATAATATTTGGGAGTCGCTTGAGGAAGAAAAATTGTCGACCATAAAAGCAGTTTTTTCCTTAACTAATTTCAATTGTATCACGCTGCTGAACAAAGATCCGAAACCAGAACTTGCCGAAAATGAAGTGCACGAACAGTTGGTTATTAAGTATTTACAGCCCGATTATATAAATAGTCTTTTTCATGCCAAATTTCCAAATGGCTTTCATCGCGACCATGTGCGCTATATCGACAAATCAAACACCGATCTCGTTTCTATTAATTATACTTCAGGAACAACCGGGTTTAGCAAAGGAGTGATGACCACCGGGAATGCACTGGCCGGAAACATTACTTTTGCTTTGGGAACAGGATTAATTGCTCCATTATATCGAATTATTTCATTTTTACCTTTGGCTCATGCCTATGGTTGTTCGTTCGATTTTTTGGCAAGTACTTGTGCCGGTTGTCATATTCATTTTGTAGGTAAAATCCCAACACCTAAGATTTTATTGGCTGCTTTTGCCGAAATTAAACCTAATATTATTTTCCTTGTTCCACTTATTGTCGAAAAAATTTACCGTAAGCAAATTCAACCTCTTTTGGCCAAACCCACCATGCGTTGGGTGTTGAGTATTCCATTTTTAGACACCACAATTCTTTCGCAAATACGTAAAAAATTAGTAGACGCTTTTGGCGGTGAGTTTTACGAAATTATTGTGGGTGGTGCCCCACTTAATGCCGAAGTGGAAGCTTTTTTTACAAAAATTAAATTCCCATTTACCATTGGTTATGGCATGACAGAATGCGCACCGCTAATAAGTTATGCTGACCATAAGGAATTTGTGCCAAAATCGACAGGTAAAATCTTAGATACGATGAAAGTGCGCATCGACGATCCAAATCCCGAAACAGGTACAGGAGAAATTTGCGTACGTGGCGAGCACTTGATGGTAGGCTATTATAAAAATGATGAAGCCACAGCAGCAGTTATCGATAAAGATGGTTGGTTACACACGGGTGATTTAGGGACGGTAGACGAAAATGGAAATATTTTTATAAGAGGTCGTAGCAAAACAATGATTTTGGGTGCGAGCGGACAAAATATTTATCCAGAAGAAATTGAAGCCAAATTGAATAATATGCCTTTTGTGATGGAAAGTTTGGTGATTGAAAGTAACGGAAAATTAATTGCGTTGGTTTGTCCTGATTATGAGGCGGTAGATATTGAAAAAATTGACCAAAAAAAGCTCCAGGAATTGATGGAAGAGAACCGAAAAGTTCTTAATACGACAGTAGCTTCGTTTGAAACAATCTCAAAAATTCAACTTTTTCCACACGAATTCGAAAAAACACCTAAAAAGAGTATCAAACGCTATTTATATTCGGCTGGATTTCAAATTGCTAAGTGATAGTTAATCAGTAATATATGTTTCATTTTAAAATTTAACACAATTATTTTAAAAAATATTACTTAAAAAAGATACAACCTATTAATAAATGCAGTAATTTTGCCGCGATTTTGAATTGCAAAACAAATAAAGTTAAATTTTAAACGTTTAAAAAAGATGAAAAAAGTATTTTTATTCTTTGTTGTAGCTATCGCTATTGCTTCTTGTGCTCCTAAAGCTGCTGAAGAAGCTCCTGCAACTGATTCTGTTGCTGTTGATACTGTTGCTGTAGTTGATACAGTTGCTGTTGATACAACAGTTGTTGATTCAGTAAAATAATCAGGCTTTTGCTACAAATGCTTAGGCATTAAAAAGTCCGCTAATGTGAATTAGCGGACTTTGTTTTTTTATGAGGTATATAGTACTTATTAAGCTCCAAGCGAACGTAAAGCCTGATAAACCAAAATAGCAGGCCAAACCAACGCCTTGAAAAACCCCAAAACGCCAGACCAGAAAGTTGTGGCTTTAGCTATAAAATAAATAGCGGCACCTATTACTCCAAAACCGTATACAGCTCCACCAGAGGCATTTGCCGAATTATTGCTTTTGCTGCAATTAGAATTATTATTGTAGTTCATGCAATTTTATTTTTCAGATTTGGATGCTGAGCCCGAAGGTTTTGCAATATTTTCGCGCATCGAAGTGTCCGCTTCTATATTTTTCATTTTGTAATAATCCATAATTCCCAAGTTTCCCGAACGGAAAGCTTCTGCCATTGCTTTTGGAACTTCGGCTTCGGCTTCGATAACTTTTGCACGCATTTCCTGCGATTTGGCTTTCATTTCTTGTTCGAGCGAAACTGCCATTGCGCGACGTTCTTCGGCTTTTGCTTGTGCAATATTTTTGTCGGCTTCGGCTTGATCCATTTGCAACTGTGCACCAATATTTTTACCTATGTCAATATCGGCAATATCGATGGAAAGAATTTCGAAAGCTGTTCCGGCATCCAAACCTTTTTTCAAAACCAATTTCGAAATCGAATCCGGATTTTCGAGTACACTTTTATGTGATGCCGACGAACCGATTGACGATACTATTCCTTCGCCTACACGAGCAAGAATAGTCTCTTCGCCAGCTCCACCCACTAATTGTTTGATATTGGCACGAACTGTAACACGTGCTTTGGCAATTAGCTGAATACCATCTTTGGCCACAGCAGCTACGGGTGGTGTGTCGATAACTTTCGGGTTTACCGACATTTGCACAGCCTGAAAAACATCCCTACCAGCAAGGTCGATAGCAGTAGCCATTTTAAAAGTTAGGTCGATGTTTGCTTTCGAAGCCGAAACCAAAGCATGCACCACACGCTCAATATGTCCGCCAGCAAGATAATGCGCTTCCAAACCATCGCGCTGAACTTCTTTAATGTCAGCTTTGTGCGCTTCAATCATACAAGCCACAATGGTGTGTGGTGGTACTTTTCGAATACGCATTAAAAAAAGCTGAATGAGCGAAATGTTCACGCCAGATACTTTGGCCGAGATCCAAAGTAAAAACGGAACATAATAAAAGAAAAGCAGTAGGAGTATGCCCAACACTGCTAAACCAATAATTTCAATTCCAATCATAATTTTTATTTTTAAAGGGTTTTTGTAGAGACGGTGCGTGCACCGTTTAGTATTTATTTTTTTTAATCAGACGGTGCACGCACCGTCTCTACATTCGTTCTACCAATACATTCGTATTCATAATTCCAACAACTCTAATTGGGTTTCCTTCGTCCACAAAATCGTCGTTTGTTTTGGCTTCCATAATAAAACCGTTTACTTTTACTTTGCCCATTGGTGCCAATCGCGAAATAGTTGTTCCTGTATCACCAATGTTTATTTTAACACCTTCTAAAGGGTCATTTTTACCATCAATTTCGGCTTTTAGCGACATTTTTTCAAGTGTTTTCGATTTTAGAAAAACATAAACAGCAATGCCTGAAAGTACCGCACCGCCCAAAAGCGTTAAATGTCCAGCAGTAGAGCTAATTTGAGTGTAGGCATAATAAACTGCACTTCCATTAATTAATAAACTAGCAATACCAGCAAGCGATAAGCCTGGAATAAGAAATAATTCGATTATTAAAAATACGATGCCAGCAAAAAGCAAAACTAAAACAATAGTAACCTCCATAATGCAGCTATTTTTTTTGTAAAAATACAAAATAAATTCAGAATAAAATCATTTACGATTCAGAAAATTTATTTCTTTATTTATCGCCTCTTTTTTCTTGTTTGAAATGTCTTTGGTGAGTTGAAAAATGGCAGGTTCGAGAAGTCGAATTTGTACTGCTAATTTTTCTTTTTCATTCGTTGCTATTGCGTTATCATAAGCAATACGAGCTGCATTAACTGTCTCTTTTAATTTTTTCAGCTCATTAGCCATCACTTCAGTTTCGTTGTACAATTGTAACGCAATGGTCTGTTGAAACTGATTGGGGGAGTTGTAAACTACACTGTCATTGATAATGATATACTTTTCTGTTTTCAAATTTTCAATCTCCGATTTGTTAATTTTTCCCGTTCCGATTTTGTTTTTTTTACTTGTTTTGTAGCGTTTTAATTGTGCTACCTTACGTAATAAAAGCGAATCTTCGGTTTTAAAATACACTTTTGGATCGTTGTATTCAAATTTGAAAATAACCACTTTAGCACTGTTTTGATTTCGGTCTGTTGCAAACCAACCTGTTTTGTGCAACTCATCAATTGCCATCATGTAGTCGTTAGCAGTTGAATTAAATGGAAAACCTACATTATCGGGCGTCAAAAAATCTTTTGTGGAGGAAGAGTATTTGGTTAAAAAAATATCATAACCACCCAACGAATTTTCGCCATCTGAGGAAAAAAACAAACTAATCCCATCAAGTAAAAGAAAAGGATAATTTTCGTTGGCTTTTGTATTCAAAACTGAAGATGCCGAAACAGCCGGCGACCATTCGTCCATTAATTTGTACGAAGTAAAAATATTCATATTTCCTTTGATAGAGTCCGAAAAAAAACGTCGGTCGCCACGTTGGGTAGTAAATATTATTTTATCGTGTATCGCCTTGTTTGTTAGTCGAATAGATTGTTGTGAAAGTGTACCTAACTCGTTATTCAAATCGTAAAAACGTAGAAAGTCACTTTTGTTAACAATACTACTGTCGATAAGCGTAATGTCTTCAACGCGGTTAAGTAATTTAGCCCCCAATTCTGATTTTTTTATCAAATGTTCAATTTCAACAATTTTTTTATCATCGGGTTCGAGATCTGAAAGGTAATTTTTATAAGCCACAATTGATTGCTCAAATTGATAGGTTGTAAAGTAAAGTTCGCCCAAGTACAAATCTTTAAGCGGGTAGCGAGAGCCTACCAATTCGAAATGTTGAATTGCTGCTTCGTAGTTTTTTAATTCGTAATTGCAACGTGCATACCGATAATTGTACAAGGCATCATTTGGCTTACGTTTAAGCAATGATTCGTACATTATTTCTGCCTTAGCATATTGCTTATTGTTGAATAAAGCTTCGGCTTCGATAGCGGATTGAGCAACTGAAAATAAACTATAAGTCAATAGAAATGTAATGAATAAAAACCGCATTTATATAAATTATCTATTTAATTATTAGTCGTTTAATTATGTTTTTTGTATTTTGAAGAATAAATTCCAATATCCATTCAAAAATATTATTAGTCCATCGTTGCGGATGGGTTGTTATCATAATTTTAGTAGGCAAGGTGTCGTTTTTTGCAGCATTTATTATTTCGTTTGTAGAATGATAGGTCTTTTTAAATGCAGAATTAACTTTGTCTCGCACACTGAATTTTTCACCATCCCAGCATCTACCCGTATCGGTTAAATAAAAAATCTCATTGAAATTAACATCAAAATAGGGCTCTCCAATAATACTGAAATCACGATAATTATAGTACTTCCATATTGTTCGATTATCGTATTTTGAGGTAGGACTGCCATGCATGCAAATTGTTTTTACGGGATAAAATTTGCGGAAATGTGTTAATCTAATTGCAAAATGATCTATTGCCAACGAAGTATTTCCTTTTAAAAGAGATAAATCTTCGTAATGATAACCTATTTCGTGTCCAAGCGCTGCAATAGCTTTTATTTTATCGGGTTGGTCGCTTTGTGGCACTACCCTAAAATAGTAGCTTGCTTTTATTCCCAAAGCCGCTTCCACTTGTGCTGTTGCCACTGAGTGCCCCGCACGCGAATCCACATCGTGGCGCAGTATAATAAATTTACCCGCAGCTTTTCCTTCGCAATACTCCTCGAAAGTATAAAACGAATATCCGTTTTCTTTTAATGCTTCGAGTAGCTTTTTGTATATCTTACGTGTAAAATCCATATTCTCATTTACAATTTTTACATCCCGATACATTGGGACAAGTTTTACTATTTACTATTTATTGACACGAGAGCAGCAACAATCCGCTCAGCTGTTCCTCCATCCCAAAATTTGGGTGTTTTGCCATGCTTGCCTTTTCCGGCAATAATTAAATCAACTTCGTCAACAATTTCCTCCAACTTTATCAGTTTATTACTACCCTCCCAAACAGTTACAGGGCGTTCGGTATTGGGGCGTACCGTGAGGCACGGAATGTTCAAATAGGTGGTTTCTTCTTGTATGCCTCCTGAATCGGTAAGGGCAAACATAGAGCGACTTACCAAATGTATAAACTGCATATAACCCAGTGGTTCGATAAAATAAAGCTGATTGTAATTGTCGATAAGATCTTGCAAACCAAAAAGTTGAATATTTTTGTATGTTCGTGGATGTACTGGGAAAACCAAAGGCACTTTCTCAGAAATTTCGCCCCATAACTGTACTAACTTTGTCATACTTTCTTTGTCGTCCACATTGCCGGGGCGGTGAAAAGTCATAACGCCATATTTCCCGGAAAGAAATTCTGTTCCTATTTCAATGGATTTATCTCTGTTTAATAGCTTGAAATTCAATTCAGTACTTTGTGCTTTTGCCAAATTAGCAACCAACGAGTCAATCATAAGATTACCAAGCATGTGAATTTTATCGGCTGGAATATTCTCTTTGAGTAGGTTTTCATCGGCATCTACACTTGTCGTTATAAATACATCACTTATGGCATCAGTTACCAAGCGGTTGATTTCTTCGGGCATGGTGCGGTCGTTGCTACGCAATCCGGC
>CAMDNO010000122.1 GCA_945902955.1 Porphyromonas cangingivalis | reverse complement strand
TTTATCCAACTCTAAAGTTTTCAACAAGAGTATCATTTTTGTAACGAATTTAATTTTCGCAGCCGATTTATATTACATTAAGCTATGAAAAATAAGCTGTAAGCAATAAATTGTAAACTATATCTTATAAACTGCGAACTAAATACTGTTAACTACAAACTAAATTTCAAACTCTTGACCAAATGCTGGAATTTCTATACTCCGAAAACCTTTAGCAATTAATTTCTGCTTATAAATTTTTTGTATTTCGTATTCGCCATGAACCAGAAACACCTTTCGAAGTAAATCCTTATCCAAACAATCGAGAAAGTCAATCATTTCGCTGTAATCGCCATGTCCCGAAAAGGCATCAATTTTTGTTATTCGAGCTTTTACCTCATGTGTTTCGCCAAAAATGGAAATACTGCGTAAATTAGGCTCTTGAATTCGAGCTCCCAGCGATGTAGGTGTACAATAACCCACCATCAAAATGGTATTTCGCCAATTCGAAACATTATTAGCGATGTGATGTTTCACTCTACCCGCTTCCGCCATACCCGAAGCCGAAATAATAATACATGGCTCATGTAAATCGTTCAATGCCTTCGATTCTTCTACATTTTTTATCAAGCGGAGCGATTGAAAACCAAAAGGATCCTCGTCGTATTTCATTACCTCGCGCACCGATTCGTTGAGGCATTCGGTGTGAAGGCGAAAGACTTCTGTTGCATTCGCCGACAAAGGACTATCAACATAGACTTTAATTAGTGGCAGTAAACCTTTATTATGCAAATCGTTAAGCACAAAAACAATTTCCTGTGTGCGCCCAACCGAAAAGGCCGGAATAATTAATTTCCCTTTATTTTGTATACAAGTTTCCTTTACAATTTGAAGGAACTTTTCTGTACTTTCATTTTCGTCAGTGTGTAATCTATCTCCATAGGTCGACTCTGTAATCAGATAATCGCAATCGGGGAAAGGAGCTGGCGACATTAAAATTCTATTTTTCTTTCGACCAATATCACCCGTAAAAGCAATACGTTTCACTTCATGATTTTCAGTTATTTCGAGGTTTACAACCGCACTACCGAGCATGTGCCCCGAATGCGTCAGCTTTACAGTGATTTGATTATCAATGTTGAATCGGCGGTTATAACCTATGCCAATAAATAATTTCATACAATCTTCGGCATCGAAAATTGAATAAATCGGTTCAACGGGTGATTGTCTGTTTTTAGCACGTTTTTTATTAAACCATTTCACATCAAGTTCTTGAATGTGAGCACTATCAGCAAGCATTACGGCACACAAATCGCGTGTAGCATTGGTACAAACAATTGAACCTCTAAAACCAAGCTTGTACATATAAGGTATTAATCCCGAATGATCGATATGAGCATGCGAAAGTATCATGTAATCAATTTGCGAAGGGTCGAAACCAAGTTTTCGGTTCATAGAGTCCGTTTCAAGGCCTTTGCCCTGATACATACCGCAATCGAGTAGAATATTTTTACCTGCATCGGTAGTAATCAGATGCTTACTACCGGTAACTTCGCGTGCTGCACCCAGAAATTTGATTTTCATGTGAGTATAGATTTTATTAGTTATTAAAAAAAAATGATTTTGGCTTTAAAAAATGTTCATTATCAGTTGTTTTACCTATTTTTGAGCTAAATTATTTTTCAAAGATATATAAAAAATCGATAAAATTACATATTTTTTAAAATAAAAACTTCTTGTTCTAAACCCAACTTAAATTCGTGAATCCATTCAATCAAATCATTTAATTTATTTTCGTCAATTTCTTTTTTCACAAAATTTTCTTTTTGATTATCGTATAATGCTTTATTTCCATAATTTTGAAGTAAAATTTTGGTATTGTCAGGAACAAAAAAATTGGCTTTTTTTCCAATATATTTTTTGTATTCATTTAGATAAATGCCTATACCAGCAAAGTCGAAATCGCCAAAATACAAATAAGGATTTGGAATTGATTGTAACCATTTTATCAAATCTCGACTCTGATTTTGTGGATAACGACATATAAATAAGGGTTTTAAATTTAAAAATAAATATTTTTGTTTATAAATATGCCTAAAATTTTCTGGATTCTCAACGCCTACAACTGTAACATCGGGTGGAATGGTAAAAGTTTCAAAATCATATATAAATTGAAAACTTCCTTCGGCTGGTTGAATTAAAATTGGTTCATTATTTAATGTTGCTTGTATAGGTAAAAAGCTGTTTACCAAAAAACCTTTGAAAGTTCGAACGGTTCTTAATTTTGAATTGGAAGAAATTGTAACAAAGTCGCTTCGTAAAGCATCTGCTTGTTTTTGTACCAAAATATAATCTAATAAACTACTGATTCCAAAATGATTACGCAAATAATCATCTAATCTTTCGGGCGAGCGAAGAAAAATTAGTTTTTTGCTTCGCCCAAGAATCTGCTGTTCCAAAATACCATTTTCAAGCATGGTGTTTATAATACTATGTTGCAGTTTACTCGCAGGTATCTTTTCAGTATTTTGCAACAAAATAAGTTTTTCGGCTATGCCAATGGGTAAATTCATTGTTCTGTGTGTTGCGTGATAATCAAATTTACTTTGGTTATGCTATCGGCATCTTTGTGCAGTTTGTAGATATGAGAAAATGCCATAGCATCGTTTTCGATTGGCGAGCCATTGATTAACAAAATGTTACGGTCGTTTGCAAATTTCAAAATACCTCGAACGTTAGTTGGGTGAAGTTTACCAATTTCATCCATCATGCAATGTAAACGAAAATCTTTGAATCGCTTCGACACACTTTCTTTGAACACATTCAGCAACATAATATTCAACATAGCCTTAACCAAAGTGTCAGTTCCCTCAGACCCTACATTGCTTAATTTTTCAACCCAGCCCGTATCATTTTGGTTCTCCTCTATTCTGAATTTCAACTCAAAAGAATCGGACAACGAAATATAATCTCTTTTTACGTCACTTATTTTCTTTACAAATTGCTTGAGCAAATCTACGGCATCCTTGTTTTTCTTTTCCTGATTTCCTGTCGAAAACAAGTTAGCTTCGCCAAATTCCAATGTATTTTCGTCGTTGAATTTCTTTATCATCAATAATAATTGCACAATTTCATTTTTGCTATCTTCAACTTTCAATTCAATTTTTTTGATAACACCAGCACCAATCGATTCCCTTTCGACAAAATCGTTGTTTATTTTCGTAATAATTTTCTGTATTTCACCCGATTGAGCCAAAAGATTTCCAGTTTCGGTTCCGATAGTAGAAACGATTAGTGCAAAACGCTCATTTACCTCTTTTTCAATACGTTCTATTTTTCGTTCCTCGACAAAATCGGAGAGCATTTCGGCAAAAGAAAGCAATGCAGACTCGTTCGCTATAAGTTTTTTGAATTTAAAAATGTTGTTTTCGCTGAATTTTCCCAAAAAATCGGTTGCTGTATTGCGCAATTCGTCTTTCCTATTGTGCAATTTTTCGTAATGAATGGATTTGACATCTTCGATTAAAGCTTTGATTCGCTTCTCCGAAATCAAATTCAAATCGGCAGCCACAAAATAAGCTGTTATTGTTTTGAAACATTCAGTTTCTCTAAATTCAGCAAACAAGAATCTATCTTCTTGAATGATTTTTAACTGTTTATCTAATTCATCAGCAATAAGTTTTATGGAAAATAATTCTTTTGCTAATTCATTATTTTGCGTTTCAAATTTTGTGTTTTCTAACTCATATTGCTTATCTAATTGCAGCTTTTCTTGTTTAAATGTGGCAGTTTTATCAATAAAATCTCGCTTGTCTTTTTTATATTCAGCTACAAGGTCGCGATTCGACTCAATATAGCTCAAGTTTTTATCAATTTCCTTTAGCTTTTCGTTAATCTCGTTTAATCGTTTTATATCAGCTCCTTTTTCCGAAAATTCATTGTTTTTACGGTTCTGAATTTTATTTTTTTGATTTTCAAATTCAAGCTTTTGCATTTTAATTTCGGCTTCAATTTCAATCAATATTTTATTTTTCAGTTCGTATTCGGTATCTATTATTTTATCGCGTTCCTTTTCCTTCTGTTTAATAGCCTTATTGTTTGCGTCTTCAACTGAACTAACTTTTTGTTCGGCAAACTTCACATTTTCAAGGGCTTGTCCCGTTTGATTGTCTAAAATTTCGAGTTGATTAGCGCGCTCAGCTTGCGCTTTAGACCTAAAATCGTTCAGTTTTATTACTACTTCGGACTGTTTATTTTTTATTTGCCCAAAATTGTATTCTATTTCACGAATTATATCTTTTTGCTCTCGTATTTTTGGTTGATATTTCTTTTTAAGTTTTTCCTTTTCACCTTCTAATTGCTTTGATAACAACAAGATAGATTGCTTGAGCTCCTGAAACTGTACCGTAAGATTATTTTTATCGAATTCGTAATCGGCAACCGTTTTAACTGTTTTATTTATTTCGTTCAAATCAATTTCGATTCCAAAAAATTGGTCTGATTTTTCGGCCAAACGTGGATTTAATGACGAATTAAACAGCACATTTTTTTCGTCAATAATTTTCCCTATGGTTTTGTCCCAATCCGGGTAATTCTCATTCAACCAGCCGTATAGCGAATCTTTACTATTTGCCAGATAAGACTCAATGTCAGTTATTAATTTGTTAATTTCCAAAATTTGAGCATCGATTTTTTCCTGATCACGTTCAAAATTTCGTAACAAATTTTGTTCGTCAAGTTCCCATTGTTTCTGGAAGGTTTCAATTCGTTTGCTGGCATTGTCTTTTTCAATTGGCAATTGCTTAATTTTATTCTCAATAGTTAGCAAATCCTCTTCCAAACCACGAATATCTTCTTCGAAAAGCCGTTTATGCTTAATACCTTCTTTCGTGATTCTCAGTTCATTTACAACTCGCTTTTTATCTTCGCAGTGTGTACGTAAAATTTCAATTTCACTTTTATGCTCCTCCCTAAAATCTGCAATTTTTTTGTTGAACTCTTTTGTAGTTTTATCTTTAAAACTCAAAAAATTAGCATTAATGCTATTCTTGTCTGCATTTTTACCATTCAAAAAGTCATTGAATTGATTTTCTAATGCGCTGAGAATGGCCTGAAACTTGACTTCCAAATCTTGAAACTGGGCTGAAAGCAAATTTCTTTCGTTGATAAAATTATTTTGTTCTCTTTCAAAATCAGATTTCTTTTCAACTGTTTCTAAAATTTGATTGATATTTTTTTGATTATACTCGTCGTTTAGTCGCTTCGCAGTTTTTAGGTTTTCGTCTTGTATGCGAATGTCTCCCCTTATTCTCATTGCCTTTTCGTCAAAAATCTCCTTAGCTCGCTTTTGCTTTTTTATGAAAATATCCACTTTTTCTTTTTGCGTTTGGAGGCGCTCCAATACAACTGGTTCATCTTGTTCATTTTTGTTAACAGCCGAAGCCAATTCCTTGGCTAATTGTATTTTTTCATGTTCCAAATAGCGAATGGCAATATAAAGTTCTGCAATATTTTCTGCTTGCGAACTTGTGGAGGGCATTTTAAATTTTCGAATATCGTTGAGTTGTGTTTCAAAGTTATTCAAATGATGGGCATACTGATTCAAATCTATGCGCACATCGTTATCTAATGATAAAATTATCGTTTGCTTTATAAACTCCGCTTCCATTTTGGAATTTAAAAACACATTTTGAATCGTTTTTGGTACTTGTTTGTAATCTTTGCTTTCGAGAATAGAATAACGTCGGTATTCGTGCTTTTTGTCGGCATTATTTCCATAAATTATGTCGCGATATTCTTTATATTCATCAATTTTTCGTTTGCTATAAAACACCTTTTGAGCATCGAGTTTTGCCGCAATACTTTCCCAACTGTCTGGCACATTGCCATTTTCGTTTACAAAATATTGTTGTTTGTATTCTCCATTAAAAAAGCGAAAACAAACCTTGTGTTGCGATTTATACGATACAACACAAAATTTGCCATCCTCCCTCACCACTTCGTAAATGATATACGAATTGCTATGTTTGAAATAATAATCGACATAAGAATCCTTTTGTTTGGGAATACCAAGGCCCAAAGCATCAGCATTATAAAAAAACAGGACAGCTCTTAGCAAAGTGCTTTTGCCAACGCCTTGTGTACCAATAAAATGTACATTGCCATTCAAATTTACTTCGGCATATTTAATTTGGGCACTGTTGATAAATGTGATTTTATTCAGGTATCTCATGCTGCACTTCCTCCGGTATGTTTATATTGTTTACTAATTCTTCTAAATATTTATAGGAGGCTAAAATTTTGTACGACTTCAAGATTTCGTTTTCTATTTCGGCAAAACCTTCTTTGCAAAGATTATCTACCACTTTCGTAACTACCTCATCATAAGGGATTTTATCGTCTAATTTGAGTATTTTACGCAATCCATCGGCTTTACTTTTCAATACTGCATCTACTTTTATCTGAACAACAATTTCTTGCGTGGTGAAACTGTATCCCGAAACAAAAGCATTATCAAAAGTTTTGAAAAAGTCCAGTATATCAATCCATTTACAGGCAATTTCTAATTTCCGTTCCATATCGGCTTTCGATTCGTTTTTGCGCGAAAAATAATAAAACTCATCGCCTTTTTCGAGCAGAAAGCCAATTGCCAAAAAGTAGTCGTAAAGTGCTTCATACTTCTCTTTATCGTCAATTACATCGTAAAATTTAGCAATGCGGCTATCACCACTGTTCGAGCAAATAAATTGACCATTGCTCAAAATATCAAAAATTTCGCCTGTTTGTTTGGGAACGTTCATACTTAATATTTTTTATTTGGGATAAACAACTGCATATTCTATATTATTTTCTATCAGGAAGTTATCTGTCAATTCCAACTCATTTTCGAACATTGAAATAATCTGACAGAAAATGGTAACTCGCTCTTCAAAAGAAACATCGCGCACAAATTCGTAGTACATCAAAAAACCAAATAAATGATTCCCTGATTGTTTGAAATCAGTCCGAATTTTATACAAATCGATATAAATTTCCTTTTCGGCTTCCAACTCAAGGTCTTTAGCTGTTAAATTTGCTGCAAGCTGTTTTGATGGGTTAATAGCTGATTTATAGCGGTTTCTGACTTTTATAATTAAAGCTAAATTCTCGTCTTTTTGAAGGTTATCTAACGAGAGTTTTAACCGATAGGAAGGTTTTGTTTCAAAAACAAGCGCATTGTTGTGCGTCAAAACTTCGCGTATATTTGTTTTATGTTTTATTTCAAACTGATCACGTAAGTATTTGAGCTGCTTTAACTTCTCAATAAATTTACTTTGATATTTAATTTGATTGATATACTCAATAATCTGCTGGCGGGTTTCGATGAGGTTTTGACGCGATTCGGTTAAATCTAAAATTAGCTGAATGCGAATTTCTTTTAGCCCCTCATCGGTAGCTAATTTAAAAAAGGTCTCTTCCTCTTCGCGCAATAATCGCTCAGTTTGTTCAATAAGCGCTTGTATAGATTCTAATTTTCGCTTGTAATTCTCGAGTTTTGTGAGTTTAATTTTATAATTCGGTTCGGTTTTGAAAGCATTTTCAATATTTCTATTAAGATCGATAATATTTCGGAGCGTGCTTCTTCCTATTTTTTGTAAAACCGACTTCACATTTCGGAGGTATCTAAATCTCTCTGCTTCGGTATTCGATTGCAAATAATACGTTGCGTATTCTTTTACCTGTTGAATATTTTCGTTAATGTAAGAGGTATTTATTTCTTCGTTAACCTCCAAAACAGCCTCAAAGAAATTCAGAAATTGATCATCTAATTCGATAAATGCTCCATTTTGAGCAATGATATTTTTGTTGAGTAATAGTTTAATAATATCCTCATTATTTTCCAACAACTCCACAGCATAATCATAGCGATACGAAGGTGATTTTCGTTTCTCGAACATTTCGGCAATTAATTTATTGCCTCTGTTCAATGTGTTGAGTAATTCTTTAATGGAGTTAAATTGGCTCATAATCAATACTATACTTATAATATTGCATTCAATTTATCCTGTAGCCAAAAGCACCTACAAACAAACCGCGCAAAATCCTTTTCAATCTTACTCTATCCTATTACTTCTATCTTGTTTTGCTTCAATTTTGAGTGGATTAGCCGAAATTTCTTTGTTTAATTGGCGATTGTGGTAAATGTCCATTGCCATATAGAGCGCTTCGCGAAATGAACCCTCGGATGCTTCGTTTTTGCCAGCAATGTCATAGGCTGTGCCATGGTCGGGCGATGTGCGAATAATACTCAGGCCTGCTGTGTAGTTTACACCACTTTCCATTGCAATGGTTTTGAATGGAATAAGCCCTTGGTCGTGATACATTGCTAAAATACCGTCGAATTTAGAGAAGTTGCCAGCCCCAAAGAATCCATCGGCGGGATAAGGACCAAAACACATTATTTTCTCTTTTTCTGCCATTTTCATTGCGGGAATAATAATTTCTGATTCTTCGGCACCAATCACACCTTCGTCGCCAGCATGTGGATTAAGTCCAAGAATAGCAATGCGTGGACGACGAATGTTGAAATCGTTTTTCAAACTATTATTAAAAACGACCAATTTATTTTTTATTAACTCTGGAGTAATTGCTTTCGACACTTCGTTGACAGGAATATGCCCTGTAACTACAGCTACACGCATCACATCGTTCACGAGCAACATTAAAGCAGGCGTGCCCTTACCAAAGTTTTGTTCGAGGTATTCGGTATGTCCGGGAAAATGGAAAGTGTCCGATTGAATATTTTTTTTGTTTATTGGCGCAGTAACCAAAGCATCCAACGCACCACGTTTGAGGTCTTCGGTTGCTTTTTCGAGTGCCGAAAGGGCAGCTTTGCCTGCTTCGGGAGTCGATTTTCCCATTTCAACTTTTATATCGTCGTCGGCACAATTAATAATATTGACCTTTTTCGGATTTAACTCTTCTACCGAATTTATAATATTAAGATTGAGATTCTGAATATCAAGCGCTTTGCGATAAAACGAAGCCACTTTGGGCGAGCCATAAATAACCGGAATAAAAAATTCGAGCATCAATGGTTCAGCAAGTGTTTTAAGCATCACTTCGTAACCAATTCCATTTATATCGCCATGCGAAATTCCGATAACAATTCTTTCTTTTTCCATAGTAAATTATTTTTTGGTAGCTACTACCGATACTTCTTTGAGTGCGTTAATTTCGTGTGGGAGCTTTGTAGTGAATACCACAGCTTCTAACTGTCGAATGGCATTTCGTTTTTTATGTCCGGGACCAAACACAAAAGCATCTACCGTAATAACACGTTGATTTACTTCATCTAAGCGTGTGTGACTATAAAAAGGGCCACCCATAGAAGCGCCATTTATCATGCGCCACAGGCCACGAACTTCGGCACAATAACCTTCGTTTATCCAAATTTCGTTAAACACTGGATCGTCATATTTCACTTCGGTTGCCATGTACGAACCTTTTAATTCGCCTGGTATATTTGCTTTCATTACAGAGTCGCGACGAGCAATAAGAGCTTCTTTAGTAAACATTTTTTTGTCGGTATAAGGATACGAATAAATAACTATATCCTGACGAATACCAGCCTGATCATTTGTTATCCAATAAAAGTCTTTTTTCTTTACTGCTTTGCTAATTCCTTGTGGTATATCTATTTGTATTCCAAAAAGTTTTTCAACTTCGGCTTTTGCATTTTCGTTGATATAGCTTTTGTTAAATGCAATTTGACGATCACGTTCGGCTTTAACGAAATAATCGATTACAAATTTGCCGTATTTTTTAAGCGAAGATTGCAAGGTAGTGTCATCGGGTGCTGTTATGCGAACAACAGCCTGTGGGTATGCCCAGCGGTCCTTAGAATAGGATAATTTTGTACTTGTATATTTGTCTCCAATCTCTACAAAAACAATATTACGTGCAGATTTAAGCACATCAGTAAATTCAACTTTATTACACTGATGCACCTCCAAAATTGGTTCTGCTTGTGGCATCGAGGCCATATCTTGCGATAATAACTCGCTCAATTGCCGACCTACGGGCGCTTTCCAAGCTGTATCGTTCATTACGACCAACAATTCGAATTGTGTACCCGACACGGCTGGCAAAGTTCGATCAGAACTAATACATCCATTTAGTGCAATAACTAACAAGGCTAAAAATGACCACTTTATTCTCATAACTTTATTTTTTTAGTTCTATTAAATGCGTATTTTTCTTTTTTATATCTAAAAAATTCAACACCGAATTCATTAATCGGTTACGTTCTTTTTCTGATTTAATTACTTCGAATGGAAAACCAAACGAGCAAGTTTTATATTTTCCACTGTAAGCCACGCCGGCGCTCAAATTTGTTCCATTGTACCTGCAAATAGTAAATGCACCTTCGCCCACAGGATTAATTGCATCAACAGATTCTACGAAAATGGAAGTTTCGTTTGGCTGATCGTAATAGTCGAACTCGGCACGTCCAAACTGATGATAAGGCGTTGGCACCACTGTAACTTTCGAACTGAAATTGGCATTGGTTTGCTTGAGCTTATATTTTAACAAATTCTCCGAAAAAAACTTTTCCGGAACTGAAATAAAACCATTTGAATAAAAATCTGAAGCTATAAATGCAGCACTTACCAATAAACTTCCACCGCCTTGACAATATAAATTCAATCGTTGCTGCAAAGCTAATGGAAAAGTTTTAAATTCGGATGCTTTTTTTCCATTTCCTAACAGAGTTTTCTTTTGTTTACCTAAAATAAGGTCTACAATTTGATATTTATTCAATTCAACTGTATCTTCGAGCACCGATTTTAAACTACTCGACACAAACGAAAATCCAGCCGCCTTGATAGCTTTTCCGTGCAAATAAGGATAATCGAATGAATTTCCTACTATAAGTTTGTCGGCAAAATTTGAAAAACTGGTACCAAACCCAGCATCATTATCATTTTTATATGGTTTTGCTCTATTAAATTCTTTTTGTTTGCCAATAAATCCGTAATCGTATAGATAAGAAACACCTGCATCGTCATCAAAATTAAAACCAGCCGAAGTATGATTCTTTGTAAAGCTCGCAGGTGCTCCCAATCGGTCGAAACCATTGACTATCAACACCACTGGTCGAGTAGTATTGGCTCTGTATGCCGACAGAATTTCTGATGGAAAGCTCTCGCCACCTGCATTTAAAGCTGTAATTTTAAAGCTGTAAATTTTGCCCGATTGGATATCCATCGAAAAATTTGAATCGCCTACAACACGTCCATTATCAAAATCGCCATCGTCGATACGTGTGTATACAATAAATTTATCGGCAACCGCTGTTGATTCCAAACTATCTGTAACTGCTTTCCAAGCAAGTTGTAATTTATTTTTACTTAAAAACTGACAATAAAAATTTGAGACAGGCAGTGGCTGAACCACAAAATCCTTTTTTTCGGCATGTAAATAACGCAAAATTCCTTTGTAAATTGCACGGCTCACCGCAAAACGAAAACGCGGATCGAGCCCATAGCGCATATCGGCAAAATTCTGGTGCGAAAGTAGTTCGAGCAACATGGTAGGAACCTCGGGTACACGCGCTTCGCTGTAACTTTTATTCCATAACCCACGTCGAACCCATTCTGGAGCATATAACTGACGAATATCGTTGGAAATTTGTGTTTGGATAATATCCGTCAAATCGCGTGAAGCCCAACGAGAAACACCATTTTCAAACTCCATTTTACCTGCCGAATTGGGAACCGTACATATTCCAAGCGTTCCAATTAACGAATCTTTTGCCGATGAACCAGCATCGGTATGAAAAGCAAAAGCCAAATCAATCGGTATTTTGAGTCCATTTCTGTTAGGTAAAACCGACGAACCACCCGCTAAATAATTAACCCAAAATCCGCGCGACTGAAAATCGTCGGAATAGTCATTTTTTCCATCCGTGCGACTGTAAACGCTATCGGGCACACCTGCCCATTGCAACCAATAACGCGCACCCTCGATGTAACGAGGATGATTACTTATTTGTGGCAAAATTGTTTCTGTTGGAATTATTGGCGTTTCGATCTTAGTTGAATCTGAACTTTTTGAGTTTAGTAAAACACCATTTTGATTTGGGTTACGAGCTATATTGCCCATACCGCCACCAATTTTTACAGCGTCGGCTACCACTATTTTTTTTGAAAATGCACTGTAATTAGTCAGAACTAATTTACAGTTACTGCTTCTACCTTTTTCGAACAAAAAATGGCCTAAATAAATCCAAGTACCTCCACCCATTGTCTGGTTCACCTTAAAATCGGTTTGTCCACCTTTGTAATAAACCGTGTATCGGGCATCCGGAGCGCTATTCTGAATAGATTTATACGACACATAAACTGCATATTTACCGGTTTCGGGAATAGTTGGAATCCATTCGGCAGTACTCAATTCATCCACATCGCTGATACAATCTATAATACGGTAAGTACCTAAATGAAAGGGATTTTCGTCGTGTAAATAGGTAGCTTTTGGATTGGCAAATCCCCAATCGGCACCCGCTCGCCAGCTTTTAAAATCGGTACGTTCGCTGTAACGATGCAATTTGCTTTCAGTGTCATTATCTACTATCACTTCGTTACACTGTGTGTCGCGCTCGCGGGGTAAAAACAAATTAGCACCCGCATTCTCAAGCATGGGCACCAAGTAAGGCAATACATAGGACAATGTAAATAAATCTTCGACAGTACTAAAGAGTTTTGCACGCTGAAACACCCATTTTTTTATCAATTGATTGTAATACAATCCATGACTATGCCACAAAGCTATATGTTTGTCGTACAAACCATTAGATGGCTGGTAAGGGCGCGAAAGGTTAACAATTAAAGGATTACCTTTGTACTTCGTATCAAAAATACGCGATTTATCTAATTCTGTTTTAAGATAATAATTGGGAATAAGATCTTCAATTTTTTTATTATCCGAAATGCACGTTATTTTAAAATTTGG
>CAMDNO010000121.1 GCA_945902955.1 Porphyromonas cangingivalis | reverse complement strand
TCTAATAATCCCACTGGCAAATCAACAATTATTCGTTTGTTTTCATGGTCAATTTCTTGAATATAATCGTCGCCAACGGGTATCAGTAGTTCATCGTCGGTGGTGGGAATTACAAAAAGAGCATTTTCGGTAGTTTGGTCAACTTCCGAAATTACGCCTACTTCGCCAAGCTGAACGTCGATAAGCGTAAAACCAACAAAATAGTCGAGCTCGATTTCTTTGTCTTCCACTTTTTCGAGAAAAGCTTTTGGAAGATAGATTGTTAATCCCGAAAAAATGCGAGCTTTTTCGTCGCTGTTAATGCCTTCAAATTTTACAAGTGCCGTTTCGTTGGATTTAAAACGATAGTCTTCGATAAAAAAGGGTACTAATATTCCTTGCATTTCTATCACAAAAAAGGGCACACTTTCGGTATCGAACACATCGGAGGTAAAGCTAAATGCCATTTCGCCATTTACGCCATGTGGCTTAATAATTTGACCAATAGGGAAAATATCTTCTTTTTTTATCATAACATGAATGCAAAATTATTTTTTACAAAGATAATCGAAAAAAAGTAAGTCGTTGCAACCACAACGGCATTGATTTTGATACTGTTTCTCTAAAATTGCTACATCGCAATAAAAAAACTATATTTGCACTTCCAAAAAGCATAGTTTTAGAATGAGTAAATCACGCATTTTTTCAGGAATTTTTTATATTACATTTTTTCTGTTACTGTGGAGTTGTAGCAGTACTAAGTTTGTGGGCGATGGTGAATATTTACTTGATAAGGCAACGATAAAGTCGGATATAAAGGACATTCCGGTAGACGAACTTCGAGAATACCTTCGCCAGACACCTAATACAAAGGTTCTTATGACTTTTAAAATGCAACTTGGTATTTATAACTTCTCTCCCAAAGATACAAGTAGTAAATGGAATCGGTTCTGGAGCAGAACATACCGAAATGTCGGCGAGCCCCCCGTAATTTTTGACCCAATATTAACTCAAATTTCGGCACAGCAACTACAATTGCTCTATAAAAATAGGGGTTATGTAAATGCAGTTGCCGATACAAGTATGATTTACAAAGGCAAAAAAGTGAAAGTGAAATATACTATTCGTACAAATAAACCGTACAAAATTCGCAATTACGCTACCATTTCCAATCATCAGGTTTTCGACTCCATTGCTTCCGACACTTCCAAATCGACTATTCGTAAAGGAATGAATTTTGATACTGATATGCTCAACGAAGAAAGGGAGCGAATTGCTTCGCGTATGCGTAATTTGGGCTATTACAATTTTATCAAGGATTTTATTGTTTATTCGGCCGACAGCGCACTCAAAAGCAATGAAGTGAATGTGAAATTGGATATTAAGTCGAATTTAAAAAACAATAGTGCGCCTATTAACTGGTTGGTTTTTCGTCAGTATTATGTTGGTAAAGTTTATTTTATTTTGAATAAAACCGGTGGTACTGCCGACACCATTTCTTCACAACAATTAGATACGGTTTCGTTCCGAAATTATTATTTAATTGATTCAAAAGAACGTTTTGTTGAGCTTGATGCCTTGATTCACAACTCGTATATCGAGCCAAATTCTTTGTACAGTGATCTTGCAGTTGAACGTACATATTCTGCACTTAATACTTTGCCCCCTATAAAGTATGTCAATATTTCGTTTAAAGAAACGGACATTCCTGATGTTATGGATTCGTATATCTACATTGTGCCTGCAAAAACAATTAACGTTTCGGCCGAAGTGGAAGGTACGCTTACGAAAGGGTATTTAGGCGGTGCCATGCAGTTGGGATACATGAATAAAAACCAATTTAAAAATGCCGAAACACTTACTGTTCAAGGCAGATTGGCACTCGAGAAACAAAATGTAGAGTGGGCGCAGGAAATAAGCGGACAGGTTCGACTTATGTTCCCTAAATTTATGTTTCCTATTGGAAGTTACGATTTTAAACGTGACGTGCATGCCAATACCGAATTTACAACAAATATAAGTTTCCAAAACCGCCCGAATGAATTTACAACTACCAATTTAACGGGTGGTATGAATTATTCGTGGACAACCTGGGGAAATAGACTCCGACATCAATTTGAGTTGTTTAATTTGAGTTACGTTTATTTTCCACAAATAGCCGACGATTTTCGAACGACATATATCAATCCGGGCATATATAATAAATACAATTACGAAGATCATTTTATAATGCGTATGGGTTACAGTGGTTCATATAGTAGTTTTAATCAAAACCGCCCGTTACGAAATTATTCGGTTTCAAATTACAATCTCGAAAGTGCTGGAAATCTTTTGTATTTGGTAAATTCAGTGTTGGGTACTGCAAAAGAAGCAGATGGTTTTTATAAACTATTCAATGTTCGCTATTCGCAATATGTAAGAGCCGAATTTAATAAGTCATATCATCAGATTTTTGATAAAAATAATCGTTTCGTATACCATGCTGGGGTAGGAGCGGGGATGCCTTTTGGAAATGCGAATATCATTCCCTACGAACGCCGTTTTTACAGTGGTGGCGCAAATAGCGTAAGGGGTTGGTCTGAAAGCCAACTTGGCCCTGGTGTTTATAAACGAATTGATGGTCGTTCGCGCGACTACAATCAGGTGGGCGATTTAAAGTTAGATTTGAATATGGAATACCGCTCCAAACTGTTTTGGCTTCTCGAAGGTGCTTTATTTGTAGATGCTGGTAATGTGTGGACTATAAAAGATTACAGCACCGAGCAACCCGGTGGGCAGTTTAAATTGGATAGCTTTTACAAACAAATTGGCTTATCCTATGGTGCAGGTGTACGAATGGACTTTTCATTCTTTATTTTTCGCTTCGATATGGGTGTTCGCCTTTTCGACCCCGCCAAAATAGCTACCGAACAATGGCGCTCTTCGCCACTTTGGGGAGAGGATTTTGCATTCCACGTAGGGATTGGATATCCATTTTAAAAAAAAATGAAGTTTTTGTCGAAAATAATATGAATTTATATTTGCATATAGAAACTTATAAGTTACCTTTGTCGCGTTATATTGAATTTTAAATGGAGAAGATAAGAGAAATTGTTGCATACAAAGGTTATTTCAAGGAGTTTTTACTAAAACAGCCATTAAAAGTTCAGAATAAGATTTATAAAATTTTAGAGGCAATAGAAACTTTAGAGAGAATTCCTTCAAATTATTTAAAATTCATTACAGGTACAGAAGGTCTTTTTGAAGCAAGAATTCAATTAGGAAGTGATATTTGGAGAGTTTTTTGTTTTTTCGATAAAGGAAGATTGGTAATTTTATTGAATGGGTTTCAGAAAAAAATACAAAAGACACCACAAACGGAAATTGACAAAGCATTGAGTTTAATGAAAGAATATTATGGGGACAATAAATAGTGAAATATCAACTTGGTCAGACATTAAAAACCAAGTTTATGGAATAGAAGGTACAGAACGTAGAGATGAATTAGAACGAGAAAGTCAAGCATTTAAAATAGGACTATTGTTGAAAAATGCAAGAGAATCTAAAAGTTTAACTCAATCGGAACTTGGAGATATAGTTGATAAGAAAAGATCTTACATTTCGCGTATAGAAAATAATGGAAGTAATATAACTTTGAGTACTTTATTTGAAATTGTAGAAAAAGGGCTCGGGGGAAAAGTGAAAATATCAATAGAAGTTTAAATAAACTGATAAAAACTATTAAGATGCCTCGACAGAAAAGAGCTATCTATTACAAATTTTTTTAATAAAAAACATGCTCCGACTTTACAAATCGGAGCATGTTTTTTTTTATAAATCAAACCAATAGCTTTTATCGCCATAATTTTCAATCACTACCGTTTTGTTTTCGAATCGCAAATTGTTGATTAAACTTGCTACTTCTTGCCTAAGCACATCAAGTGCATTTTCGGTTAAGTCTTTGTTAAAACCTTTTTCAGCCATTTCGGCAACCAATTGCATGGAATAAATACGACTCACAACTTGTCCCAATTCCACTAATTTACGTTGAGCTAACTGATAATCTAATTCAAAATTCGTTAGGTCTTTTAATCGTTCAACAATAGCTGGCGTATAAGTATTGAGGTAATTGTAAAGCTTTGTTTCTTTTGCCGTTTTCATTAATTTTAGAAAGGCATCGGCTATTTGATGATACAAAATATCGTTCGAACCTTCGAAAATCTGAAACGGACGGCTATCAACTGTCGAACGGCCGGCAATGTGGTTCAACCGATAGCCTTTGCCACCCACCAACTGCAACAACGATTGCGACGATTCTTGCATCATATCGGTAGTAACAGTTTTGATAATATTGGCTTCGAGACCTAAAGGAAATAAATCGTTTTCGATGTCGGCAACTTCACCCGATTTTACGCAAAAAGAGGAACAAATAGTGAAATTAGCTTGCAAACGAGCCAGCCGGTTTTGCACTTGGTCATACGTTATCAGGCTTTTATTACCCACCAAACGGTTTTGAGCATGTGTAATTGCCTCATCGAGCATACGATGTATAAAGCCCAAACCCATACCCGGAAACTGAAAACGACTGCGATGCAATAAATCTAACAGCATTTTAACGCCGGTAGTTTGTGGTATTAAGCGGTTTTCGGCTGGCAATTGCACATCCAAATGATTCAATCCATAAGGAATTTGGTATAAACCTAAATTTTCGTAACTCTCCTCAACAACAATTTTTTGGTTTGGAGCATTTACATCGCACAAAAACATTTCCACATCGCGCATTAGTGTTCCATTTTCCGTTTTGCGGCGACCGGTGAGCAACCAAAACTCAGCCATTCCTGTTAATCCCTGCCAATGTTTTTTTCCTTGCAAATGAAACATTCCATCTTTCTCTGTTACAGAAGTTTGCATATTGAGCGCATCGCTTCCATATCCAGGCTCCGTAATCATCAATCCACCCATGCTTTGATTATTCAAAAAACGACTGAAAACGTGAGGCTTAGCTGCTGCTTGTCCATATTTGGTAAAAGGCTGAATAAAAAGTGCATTATTTATACCAAGTGTAAGCGAAAGTGCAAGCGATTCGTACGAAGCTGCCGAGATAAAAGCAATGTTTTGTTTTACATTTCCACCAAAACCGCCATATTCGCGGGGAATGGTAAGTGCAAAGGGGTTGGTCGACATTAATTCGGATAGTACTGGAGCGGGAATGCCGCGCGTGCTACAAAATACATCAATCTTATCATCTTGATGGTAAGCACGTTTCATACTGGCTTTAAAATTTTCTAAAAACTGTTCGAACGAAATGTTTGCAAAAGGATTCTCAATCATTGATATTAAATTTTTGATAAAAAAACAACAAACCAGCCGTGTGTACGCTGGTTTGTTGTTTTAAACAAATTAATGAGGGTATTGTTTTGAAACGACGTTTTTATTTCAATTATATTAAGTTCTACTTTACCAAATTAAAGATTAAACCACAATAGAAACAATAGATAAATGTTTTCTTTTTATTGGATAGAGATTTGGTTTAAAATACCGTAAGGTATTTATCTATTGTGTTCTTAAATTTATCTTTTCTTTGTTTTCTATTGTTCTCCCGAATTCTATCGGGATGGTTAAATATTGCCTAAGTTTTATTTTAGGAAAGTAGAATTATAAGCCTAAAATAATTGAAGGTTCAATCTGAAGTACTTGAGCAATATTTCTTGCCACTTTTAGGGTGGGTTCGCTTTTTCCAGATAGATACTCACTAATTCTGGAAGGTGATACACCAATTTTCTTTGCAAATGTTCGTTGTGTCATTGATTCTTCTTCTAAGCGCATTTTCAGAACATCAATAAATCTTGGTGAAGCAATTGGATAATTCAATTCTTCGTATTCAATTACAATATCTGACATTATTTTCAATTCTATTGCCTTCCGATCATAAACGGGTGTATTGTCGGAGACTAAAGGCAATAACTCCTCAATCCGTTCGAGAGCAGTTTTATAAACTACTTCAGTTAATTTAGTTTCCATATTTTTTTATATTATATAGTTTTAATATCAACGTTGTCATATTCCGTATGTGTTCCAACAAAACGAATGTAAACATATTCATGTGCAAATTGTATTACCACAACAAGTCTATAATCATTTCCTTTGATGTTGAAAATGTAACGTTGATTTCCAATTGAGTCTGTGGTATTAAAATCGTTTTTTACATCTGCGAAGCTTTTCCATTTTGCACGTTTAACTATTATATACCAATTTTCAAGTGGAATCCTGGCTTTATGATGCTCTAAATAGAAATCAACTAATTTTTTGTGTGATACAATTTTCATATTGTTCAATTTTACGGAACAAAGATACAAAATATTTTGAAAAACAAAACTATTGTCAATTCTTATTCATTCGTTGGTTCAGCCGCAATCGATTTTTGAGGGGGAGTAATTTCATCTTCGAGCGGTGCAAAGTCCGATACAACCACATTGGAGAAATGCTCAAATGCCTGTTTAATGTTCTTTACATTCACATTAAGGTGCGAAAAATCAACAATCTTACAGTCGTTTTTATCTTTTGTAATTCGATTAACCCGTGAAATTGTCTGAATGGCATTGATACCCCTTATTTCTTTATCAAGAAACAAAGTATGCAGTTTTGGTTCATCAAAGCCAGTTTGGAGTTTATCCACCACAATGATTAATCCGTTTTTTGCCAGTTTGAAGTTTTGCAATACCTGTTTTTCGTTGATGCCACCATTTAAACCGTTGGGAGATTCAACTCCCTGACGCTCCGAATAGACAGTATAAATTGGTGCTTCGCTAAATCGTTCGTATTTCTTTTGAGCTTCTATGGCTTGCGGATAGCAGCTGTCAATCAGCTTTTTGTACTTTATAGCATTGGGAATAGATGAAACGGCAAGCATGGCTTTTGCTGTACCGCGAATGTTGTGATAAACCGCCGAAAGCAACCTATCTACCACAAAATGAGCTATCGCATCAATTCTTTCGGGGTCTGAATAAATTTTCTCTTTGCGAATTTGATAGCGTTTTTCGAGTTCTTCTTCCGTCAGCTCTTTACCATTGTAACCGGTGTCGCCTTCAAAACCTTCCAATTTATTTTCGGGCAATTGGAAATACATTTTTGCCGAAACGGGAACTATTCCCCTGAGAGGATTGAAAATATAATCATCTTCAATGGCTTCGCGCATAGTGTAACTGTCAAACGGAACCATCGTTGCAACTACTCCTGATAAGAGTTTAGCCCACAAAAAAACGTGAACTAAATCCTTATCCATGCTAGAGGCCATAGGAAAGCCCACACAGAAATGATAAGTCAAAAGCCCACGCCATTTTGCTCATTACTCTATTTACGTGTTCGCTTTTTTTGAAATTTACCAGGTTTCGAAGGTGCGAACAATAGCAGAATGCTATTTAATTAATATGTTGAAAATTAGTTTGTTGTTATTCTTTTCGTTTTTGAATTTAAAAATTTTATTTTTCGTACGCCAAATATCCTATCGGCTTTATTGGCTTTTGATTTTTTTCGTTTTGGCTTGCCATTTCGGTCAAGGCCTGATAAATGTCGCTGAACTGCATATTCGTTTCGAGCATAAAAGTCTCGAGTTTTTGATTCAGTTCGGCATATCCGAGTGCGTACTGACGGAGTATTACAAATGCTCTGACTATTTGTATGTTTACTTCAATTGCTTTTTCGCTTTTTAATACACTTGCTAACATAGCAACACCTTGTTCCGTAAAAGCAAAAGGTTTATAACGAGCACCTCCCCAACTTGAGGTCGCAAATTGCGTCCTCAAGATTTCCCATTCTTTTGAACTTAACTCGAACATGAAATCAGTTGGAAAACGTTCAATATTTCTTCGAACAGCTTCTTTCAGACGCTTTGTTTCTGTTTCGTACATGTCCGCAAGTCAAAATCGAGCATAACTCGCTGCCCTCTTACTTCATAAATTTTATTCTGTATGATTTGCAATTCCATAGTTGGTAAAACGTTATTTTTTTGTTTTATTTAAAGCGCAAATATACGTAAAAATATTAGTCTGAAATTTATTTGGATGTGCTAAAATTAATTATAAACTGAATTTTGAAAATGGAATGGCTTATTTTTTTAGGAATTTCCAACTTAAAATATTATTTTTGCAGTAGAAAAAAACAAATACAACCATTATGGCAAAAAACAAGAAACAACCGCACTTGCAGTTATTGAGTCCCGAGAATTACATACGGCAAAAGGCGCGCAATCTTCCCGTTTTCGAATGCCATTTGAACTCCAACTGGAAAGAAATGGGCTCTGCAACTATTGTTTTTTCACGCATTCATGCCAATGGTAATCTGACATTTGCCATGTACATGGTCGATTTGCTTTGCTTGGGTGTAAGAGATACTCATTACCGCTTTAATACTACTCAGGACGATCACGAAGACTTACTTGATATGATGTCTGAAAATTTTGAAATGCAAAAGGTGGAGTATACTTTAGTTCACAATATCATTTTTTCAGCGTTGGAATATGCGGATGAAAATGGATTTAAACCACATAAAGATTTTAGCTCCATAACAAAATATATGCTTGAAGAAGATACCGAGGATATTGAGTTTATTGAAATTGAGTGTGGGCGCAATGGAAAACCATTTTTTGTTAAAACGGAAGAAATGTCGGAAAAGGAAGCGAATAAAATAATTAATCAGTTGGAAAAAACGGTTGGAAAAGGTAACTTCGAAATTCTTTTAATAGACGATGATGATGAAATGGGCATTGAAGAGGATGAGATTGATGCGGAGCATAACGATGATTGGGGTGTTGATGATGAATTCGACTCGCTTGAATACGACAAAAAGATAGAATTGTTTCGCGAACTTACAGCGAATGATATTGACGATTTGGACGTAGAAGATAAAAAACGCCTTATTTTGCTCACCGATAGTATTTATTTTATGAATATCTGCGACGATGATGAGGTGGATGGCTATATTGATAGTTGGCAGCCGGAAACTATGATTACAACTACGGATGAGGAATATACGGCTGAACTTTTAAGTCAGAAATCCGACTTTAAAATTTCGGAGCATGATAGTATTGAGTTGGATGAAATTGATTTTCTGACAGATGACAATCCCGCAAAAGCTTTCAAACACATTGCTAAGTTGAAAAAAAAATGGGGGAATATTCCTTATCTAAGTTACAAAGAACTAAAGTTTTATCAACTGAATGACCCCAAAGAGTATGATAAAAAAGTGAATGGTTTAATTGCGGAATTCCCCAATTATCCACTCTTACGACTTCAAAAATACAAATATGAAGTTTTAAATTCAACTTCGCCCGAAGATTTTGACTTGATTGATTTTCAGCAGATTTTTGATGGGAGAAAGAGTGTTACCCAGCAGGAACTGTTTGAATTTCAGTCGATCAAAATGATTAGCATTATGGCTCGTAGTAATGTGAACGAATTAGAAGCGTTTTACGAAGTGGTTGATACAGTTGATTTAAATGAAGATTTTCATGCGTATATAAAAACAATGTTGATATTGACTCGTATTAGATTATTGGAAGAAAAATACGCAAAAAGCGATATCTTTCAGTTCAAAATTCAACTGAAAGATGTAAATAATCCACCAGTATGGCGTAAATTACAAGTGTCGTCAAATTGTACTTTTTATAAATTTCATACCATTATTCAGTATGCTTTTGGTTGGAAGTTTTCACATTTATATTGCTTTTCGCCAAAAGGGTTTGGTTCTTCACCAATGATAGAATCGTATCCGGAAGATGACGTGTATTTCGAAAAATTGGAGGACGAATCACTTGATGCTACTCAAACCATATTGTCGGATATTTTTAATAAGGAAAAGCAAAAGTTTACCTATATC
This sequence comes from Porphyromonas cangingivalis, assembly GCA_945902955.1. Classification (GTDB taxonomy): domain Bacteria; phylum Bacteroidota; class Bacteroidia; order Bacteroidales; family Paludibacteraceae; genus Paludibacter. The sequence goes on along the minus strand of CAMDNO010000121.1, from coordinate 3,165 downwards.
TACGATTTTGGCGATAGCTGGACGCACGAAATAGTTTTAGAAAAAATTCACAAAGATGAAGTGCTAAATAAGCCGCTTTTGATGAGTGGAGTAGGTGCTTGTCCGCCCGAAGATTGTGGTGGCTCTTGGGGATATGAGTCGCTGAAAGAGACTTTAGCTGATAAAAAGCATTCAGAACACAAGAGTATGAAAGAATGGTTAGGCATGAGCCCAAAAGAGAAATGGGATGCCACAGATTTTGACATTGATATGAATCAACGATTGATAAACCAATATTGCTAAAATTGTGTGTTATTTTAATAAAATGCCCGTTTCATAGATTTGAAACGGGCATTTTATTAAAAGTCTTTCGAAAACTGTTATAACCACTTTTTTCGTCTAAAATAAATCAGTACAGCAGCCGAAAAAACAACCATTAAGCCAATAGAAAATGGATAACCATATTTCCAATTGAGTTCCGGTAAGTATTTAAAGTTCATTCCATACATACTGGCTATAAGCGTTGGAGGCATAAAAATAACCGATACCACTGTAAAAATTTTGATAATTTTATTTTGTTGTAAATTTACCAAGCCTAAAAATGTATCTTGAAGATAATCCAAACGGTCGAAACCAAAACGAATGTATTCAAAGAGTGAATTGATATCTTTAATTACCATTGTAAGACGTTGGATAAGGTCTTTGGGGAACAAACTGCACTTCAAAAGATTCGAAACCACGCGCTGTTTGTCCATCACATTCTGACGAATTACCATTACCTTTTCCTGAAGGTCTTTGATACGAATCAGGATATCCTGATCTAAATCGTCCTCGGTATTCAGCGTTTTACTGAGCGAAGTAATTTCGTCGGTTAATTCCTCAATCATATCCGCATCGTATTCTACACGTGTTTCGAGGAGTGTTACCAATACATGGTAGCCGGTTGGAAAGTTTTTGGTATTGGCATAAATCTTTTTTACCGTATCGGTGAAAGATTTAAGTTCCATGTCGCGTACCGAAACGAGAATGCCATTTTTGAGTATAAACGAAATAGGCTCAAGTGTATAATTCTCGAGCAGAAATCCTGCGTTAACTACCACACTATCTTCGGTTTGCATAAAACGCGAACTCATCTCAATTTCTTCAATCTCTTCATCCTCCTGAATGTAAATTTTCAGAAATTGCTCCAACTCTGTTTCGATGGCGTCGGGCACATCGTTCAAATCAATCCAAATTAAATCTTTGAGATCAACTTTTTTTAAAGTTTCGAGTGATTTTGATATTTTTAGTCTGCCATTTTCATGGTAAAATAGCCTTAATTCTGACATAGCTGTTACTTCCTTTCTATGTTTTTGCGGATTCGGATTATTTGTTCGAATCCCGGGTTCGATTCCAAATCGAACCCGAAGGTTTTAAAAAACTGATTTTTAACTCTTTTTTGCCTGCCTTACAATTTGTTCTGCAATGCAGTTTCAATTTGGTTAGTAAGGGCAACAAATGCTGCTACATCGAGTTGTTCGGGTCGTTTATTGAAAAAAACATCATTAAAAATAGGATGGTCTTTTGATATAATCGGGCTCAATGAGTTACGCAGTTGCTTGCGGCGTTGGTTGAAGGCTGTTTTCACCACTGTCTTAAAAAGTTGCTCGTTGCAATCAATTTTCGAAACATCATTGCGGGTAAGGCGAATAACAGCCGATTTGACCTTGGGCGGAGGGTCAAAAACGTGTTCGTGTACCGTAAATAAATACTCGATAGTATAATAAGCTTGCATCAATACGCTCAAAATTCCGTAGGTTTTGTTGCCGGCTTTTGCAGCCATACGTTCTGCTACTTCTTTCTGTATCATGCCCACTAAGCAGGGTATTGATTCCTTGTTTTCGAGCATTTTGAAAAAAATCTGACTGGAAATATTGTAGGGTAAGTTGCCTATAACAAAGAATTTATCAGTAAAAATGGTTTTTAAATCCATTTTCAGAAAATCGGCTTCTATAACGTCAAGTTGTGGGAAATTTGTGTTTAAATACTGTACCGACTCACTATCAACCTCAACGGCTTTGAGGGTAATGTTGGGTTGTTGAAGTAGAAATTGAGTGAGAACGCCCGTGCCGGGGCCAATTTCAAGTACAGATACAGGCTGTCCGTCGAACGGAAGGCTCGCTGCAATACGACTTGCTACTTCCATGTCTTTCAGGAAGTGCTGTCCCAAATGTTTTTTGGCGCGTACTTGAGTCATAACTATGATAGTCGTCGGACATAATTAAATTTCATTATTAATTTTCAATTCTCACCCCGATAGTTATCGGGACAATTAGTAATTGTATTATCTTTGCAAAAGTATCTTTTTACAACGCACAAAAGTACACAAAATAGTTCAAAAAAACTATTTTCCATAATCTACAATTCGTTTCATGTTGGACAATTTAAAAGCTTTTACTCGAAAAATTTTGACTTCTGTTGGTCGAAAAATAACTTCGTTGGTCGATTTCTTCTATCCTCCCTTTCGAAAATACATGAGTTTGCGACTTTTTCGCTATGCTGTAACCGGGGCCTCGAACCTCGTATTTGATTGGATATTATACTTCCTTGTGTTTCATTTTTTGCTCGAAAAGCAAATGCTTCATCTTGGTTTGGTTACATTTAGTTCTTATATTGCAACTAAGTTTATTGTTTTTCCAATAACATTTATCTCTGGCTTTTTACTTCAAAAATATGTTACATTTCAGGCATCTTCAATGAAAGGACGCAAACAACTTATGCGTTATTTTACAGTTGTTTTAGCAAATCTATTAATTAATTATTTGGGATTAAAACTCTTGGTTGATATAGTTGGCGTTGATTATCCAAGTATTGCCAATGTCATTGTAACTGTTTTTACTGTTGTTTTCAGCTACTTGTCGCAAAAAAAATATACATTTAGGATTAAAAAATCGTGAATTACTCACCCTTATCAACAAGAACCATAATCCGAGCATGGCTTTTCCAAGATTTTATTTCTATTTCCCTTTTTATTGCTTCAGTCCTCGTTTCAAATGCTTCTGTATAGATTAATTTCCATGGAATACCTGTTTTAGTAGCTTTACTTCTGCCGCTGTTGTGTCGGGTAATTCTGTCGGATAGATTTCCAGTGGAACCGATATAAAATTTATTTGTTTTCTCGGAAAGTAGGATGTAAAGGTGGAACAT
>CAMDNO010000120.1 GCA_945902955.1 Porphyromonas cangingivalis | reverse complement strand
AAAGTACAAAGTATTCGTATCGAAGCTTCATCGGGATTGAGCGATGCTGAAATCAAACGTATGAAAGACGAAGCTGCTGCTAATGCTGAAAGTGATGCAAAAGAAAAGGAAAAAATCGATAAATTGAATCATGCTGATTCGTTGATTTTTCAAACTGAAAAACAATTAACAGAATTTGGCGATAAATTACCTGCTGACAAAAAAGGACCAATTGAAGCTGCTTTGGCAAAATTGAAAGAAGCACATAAAACACAAGATTTAGCAGGAATTGATGCTGCGACAGCAGAATTAAACACAGTATTCCAGGCTGCAAGTCAGGAAATGTATAATGCTCAAAATGCACAAGGCGGACAACAAGCTGGTCCACAGGGTTTTGGAGGACAGCAACAAGGAGGACAAAGCCATAATGACAACAAACAAGGTGATGTAACTGATGTGGATTTTGAAGAAGTAAAATAATCCCTAACAAGGATTAATAAATTTGATAAAACCACTGTAAATGATTAATTTACAGTGGTTTTTTTTATAGCTTACTGTCGCTTATTTATTAAATCTATTGTTTTTCAGAATATGGCATAAGTAGAAGTATTTACTCTTTTACAAATTTGCTGCTAACCATTTTCGAAGCACATCCGGATTTTTGCCACTACGTAGAGCATAGTCCTGAAACTGATGTTCATCAATTTTTCCTATATTAAAATATTTCGATTTTGGATGATCGAACAATAGCCCACTTACGGATGCATTTGGATACATAGCACCATTTTCGGTAAGTGAAATGCCTAAACTCTGGAAATCGATTAATTTGTCCAATGTAAAAATGAGCGACTGGTCGGGTAGGGAAGGGTAGCCAATTGCTGGTCTGATGCCTTTGTAGTGCGTTTTGAAAAATTCTTTTACATCTACTTTTTCATCGGGCATGTAGCCCCAAATTTCATTGCGAACTTTGTAATGTAGCCATTCGGCAGTAGCTTCGGCAAGCCTGTCGGCTATTATTTTAATTAAAATGGAATGATACATATCGTCGTCCTTTTCGTAGGTCGCAGCCAACGCTTCGGCGCCAATTACGGTGTTAGCAAAAGCACCTAAATAATCGTCGGATGGTTTAATGAAATCGGAAAGTGCATAGCAAAATCCATCAGTAGAGGGAGTTTGTTGGCGTAGTGTAGGTATTATTACTTCCTCATTATCAATCGTTACTACAATATCTTCGCCTAACGAATGTGCAGGGAATATACCCACTAAAGCATTGATAGTTATTGTTTTTTCGTCCAAAAAGCGACGAAGCATTTCTTGAGCATCTTTATATAGTTTTAGAGCTTCTTCAGCTTTTTCTCGTTCGTTTTCCGGGAATTTTTGAAGCCATCCTATCTTGCACGAGCCGCAATCGCAAACCGATTGAATATCATCATATTTACCATTTAGTCGCCAAGCCATAAAAAAGAAAGTCCAGTGAATAAATGGAACTATTTCACGCAAATTTATATCAACAAAGCGGGTAATTCCCGCTATTTTAGGTGCAATCATTTAAGTAAAAAAGTTTGAAGTTGAGAATTTGAGGATTTTTAAATTGGTAAATGAAATTTATCCTAATGCTACATCGAGAACCATCATGGTGGCAAATCCCAACATGGCACCTATTGTCGAAAGGTCGGTTTCGTTACCTGTTTGCGATTCAGGAATTAGTTCTTCTACTACCACAAAAATCATGGCACCAGCAGCAAAAGATAAAGCATAAGGTAATAAAGGAGTAATTGTGAGTACAAGGTAAGCACCTATTACTCCTGCTATTGGTTCAACAATGCCCGATAATTGACCGTAAGTAAATGCTTTCAACCGCGAAAATCCTTCGCGCCTTAGGGGAATTGAAACGGCGGCACCTTCAGGGAAATTCTGCAATCCAATTCCTAATGCCAAGGCAACTGCTCCGGCAAGCATTCCTGTATCTGGATTATTTGCCAATGCACCAAATGCTATTCCTACAGCCAAGCCTTCGGGTATGTTGTGCAGGGTAATGGCTAAAACCAATAAAATACTTCTTTGCCAAGTTGTTTTAACACCTTCGGCTTTGTCAATAGTAAGTCCTAAGTGTAAGTGGGGCAGTATTTTATCAATTATAAATAAAAAAGCTCCACCACTTAAAAAACCTACTAAGGCAGGAACCCATGAGGTTGTGCCATTTTCTTCAGCCATTTCTATTGCAGGTTTAAGTAGCGACCAAAAACTGGCAGCAATCATTACTCCGGCTGCAAATCCTAACATCGAATTTAAAACCTGTTTGTTTATTGTTTTAAAGAAAAAAACCATTGATGCGCCTAATGCAGTAACACCCCAAGTAAATAGAGTTGCAAAAAGTGCTAATAATATGGGGTTGTATTCAAATAAAAAATCGAGATTCATTGTTGAAATTTTTGAATGAGTATTTTTTAGGATAATAATGCTACATAAAAAGTGATATAATGTAGCTATACATTATTTTCAAAATTTCTCATTTTCTTAATTTGTTTGTGAAAATGGAATAGAAAATTTAAACACAAAAGTAATCTAAAATGTTGAAACTTTCTATTGTAAAATTGCATTATCAGCAATTAAAGGCGATATCGGAACATAAATCGTATATCTGACTTTTTATTTCCCTGTATTTCCTCGTTGCCACTACTAATTGTTGTTCGTGCATCACCATATATTGTATGGGCAATTTTTAACCATAAACTGAGATTTTTATTCAATTCGTATTTCAGATTGAGGTAATAGCGCATGCCCACTCCATAAAATGTAGGAATGGAAAAGGCATATAGAATATCTTTTTCATATAAATAAAACCGATTTTCGTAGTTTTTAGCATCAAAAAGCATACATCTTAAATCAATGCTTAGAGGTGTTTTTCGAAATGTAAAGCTTAAATCCTGATATGCTGCAAAGCCTACTTTTGTATTTATTGATGCTGAATCAGTAAAATTTAATTCAACTAAATTTTTTGCTGAAAAGTTTCCATTACTATATAATAGTTGATAACGAATGGAGCTTTTTGAGTAATTTTCGATAGCTCGAACAGTTGTAAAGTTATTGTTTTGCTGTTTTTGCTCGTAACGTAAGCGCCAATTCATCGACAAATAACGCTTAGGATTAAAATCAGCTTGAAGCAGATAATCCTGACCTGTGGATGGCGCATTCACACCATATTTTAACCACGGAAAGCGGTAGCTATCCACATAAGCCGAAAGTTTCCAATTTATAAATGGTCGTAGTTCGCTTCCAATATAGATACCTGTCTCGTTGTTTGTGCGGGTACTTTCCGAAAAAGCATTGGCGTAAAATGTATCGTATTTGGGCGAATAATAACGCCATAGGGAAACAATGCTTGCAGTACTTGTAGGCGAAAACAAAATGCCATTGATGGTGGCAAAACCGTTATTGTTGGTAAATGCAGTTTCGCCAAAAGCATTCAATACCCCTAATCGAAAACGATAATCGGAACCCGCTGATGTTTGGCGTATTCCACTGTAATAGTTGAGGTTGTAAGGCGCTGTTTCGGGGGTGAGCGTGTCGCTTAATATTGTATGAGCTGCCGTGAACCCGAGTCGTGCCAACCCAAGATTTGTAGAACTGTGTACGCCCATTGTCTGCATGGTTAAAGTGTGTTTTTTAGCAAACTCGCTTTCAGTACGATGTAAACCTGTTCTATAAAAACTTTTAAATTTTTTATCAATAGTATCGGCATCAATTTTTTTATTTGAATAGAACACACTTATTTCCGATTTGCCAATTTTAAATGTTCCACCAATACCCTTAAAATAGTTTGTCTCATCGGTCGAGCTGAATTTTTTTAATCCATTATCGCGCGAAACCACATTTAGTGTATACGAAGATTTTGACGAACCAAATCCCGAATTGAAAACCAATCCTTGTCCAAATGATGCACGATAGTTTCCAACAACTAAGGTCTTGAATTTAAGAATATTATTTGCCTGAAAATAAAATGAATAGAAATCATATCCTTTGTGTTTCGAACCCCAGAACTGTTCGCCTGCATCTTTTTCCATTGTAGTTCCTAATGCAATTCGGTTTTTGAAGTTGAAATTTAATTTCAAAGAATTATAAATAGGAGATCCGAAGTAGGGTGAGCTCGAAATGCCCTGTGAATCAATGGTTTTTGTATAGCCTTTTTTCTTTTCTAAACTTTTGTCAATTCTGAAAATGGCATCCATTTTACCATATTTAAGTAACTCGTTAATGTATATCTTATCTTGCCTATTATTACTTTCTCCAATTTTTACAAATGGCAACATTCGTCGAATATCTGTCATGTCAAAACCTTCAACAAGTTGAAGCTCATAAATTGTGTTGAATTTGGTGTTTTTATAAAGGTAGGCAACTAAGTTTTCGATTTGCATATCAGATAAAAATGCTAACTTTTCGAGCTCTTCAGGAGTAGTTAAATTCAAATTTATTTGGTTTTCGGTAAGCGAAATTAAATCGTTGTAAAACGATTCGTAGTCAATCGTCTCTTCTGTTTCGGCTGCATATTGTTCAAAAATATCATTTATAATTTCTTCAGCAGTTTGAGATGCATTTTGTGCTGAAGCAATAGAATACATCACTAAAAACAAACAGATTATTCGTAATTTAAGCTGCATGTCGTTTTAATTTTTCGAAATAGTATATTTAATTGCTGCACATGTTGTGAGTCCTAAAATTGGATGTAGTTCGGTATTTAGGTAAAAATCGAAAGTTTTCAATTTTAATCCAAATCCAATTGCCGGAATTAGATATTCAGCCTGATAAGCACCTGTTTTAAAGGTTAGAAAATCTTTTATTTCGTATTCGAATCCACCAGCAATACGATAATTTCCACTAATATTTTTATCTGTTTGAAAATTGAAATCTAAATTTTCAGAAACTTCCCAGAGCGTTCCTAAACTAAAAATACTGGGAATTTGTTTCTTTGAATACTTTAATTTTATTGTTTGCTGTCCTGGATTAAAGGTGGAAAAGCCAATTTTAACTGCCGGAGAAACACGTACAATTAAGCCAATTTGAGGTAGAAATGTTGCAAAACGCTTGTTTGCTTCGGCTAAATATAGTGAGTAATAATTGTATTGAACCCCTAATTGAAAATTGTTATTGAAATTTTTTGACATTGAAATTCCTGTAAGCAATTCATTGTGCAATTCGTAACCCGAATAAGTGGCTGCTATTCCAATGTTTATCAGGTTTGTAGATGTCGAAAAATGAATGCTTTTTTTGGCCAACGCATTGATTATATATTTATTTTCGTACTGTATGCCTACTTGTGTCCCATTTAACGACGCAGATGAAGCGGGATTTTGAAATGCGGAATAATATTTGCTATCGGCTACAGAGGCATTTGCAACTGCAAAAGAGGTGGGGATGATGTCAGAGGTTTGACCTCTTAATTCAAAAAATGATATTAGTACTAGTGTAAATAGATAAATTTTTCTCATAAACAAAATTGTAAACAATAAGCGGTTAAAACCATTTTAAATTTGACGCCAAAAATAGAAAAAATTTTTTAAATTAGTATATTGTTTTTTTTAAAACTGACGTTTTTTCAATTAAAATAGAATATTAAGTTCAGTTTAATAAGTATTTGTTGGATAAAATCCTAATTTTGTGAATTTTTTATTACTTCTTGAATAATAATTTATTATATTTGCACTTTATGAAACAATTTGTGGCTTTTTTGTTTTTGTCAATAGTTTTTGTTTTGTTTAGCCAAAATTTAATAGCTCAACAAAAGGGGACTGAATTTGTACCTAAGGGTGGAGCCAGATTGATGGCTCAAGTGAATGGTAGTGATACTATATTACTTGCATTTCTACACGATATTTGGGTTTTTCCTCGCTCTACTTTTAAAAATAAAGCTCAGGAACAGTATTTCTGGAGAACGGTACGCGATGTGAAGCGAACACTGCCCTATGCAAAGCTTATTTCAAGCGAGCTTACTAGAGTTAATCTTACATTAGTAACTTTAAAAAATGATAGTGAACGAAAAAAATATATGAAAGAGTTTGAGAAGACTGCTTTTAAAAAGTATGAGGCTGATTTGAAAAAAATGACAGTAAATCAAGGTCGAATACTAATGAAATTAGTTGACAGAGAATGTGATAGAACGTCTTTCGATTTGATAAAAGCATATAAGGGCTCATTTACAGCTTTTTTTTGGCAAGGTGTTGCTCGGCTGTTTGGCTCAAATTTAAAATCGGAATTCGACGCGGCCAACAAGGATAAAGTGTTAGAGAGAGTGATAGTACTTGTGGAAGCAGGTCAATTGTAAATTTAAAATTCAAAATGTAATTCTATGAACGTTTTTTTTAAGAAATTTTTAAACAAACTAAAAAAAAGAAAGCAAATAGAGGAGTCTGAAAAGACAAAAATTCGTCGTCGTATTCGAAATAAAAAGAATATTTTGAGCGATATGGAGAAAGCTCAAAGTTCAATTGCTGTTTTTGATAAAATTGAAGCTTTACCAGCGTTTATAAATGCCAAATCTGTGCTAATGTATTGGTCTTTGCCCGATGAACTGCCAACACATAATTTTATTGTAAAATGGAGTAATAAAAAGCAAATGTTGTTGCCAATGGTAAAGGGTGATAGAATGTTAGTTAAGCCTTTTACAAGTATGGACGATTTACGCAAAAGTGATATGGGGATATGGGAGCCCGATGTTCAAAAGGAGTATTTACGTCATATTGATTTAGTAATTGTGCCGGGTATTGCTTTTGATAAACATAAAAACCGTCTGGGAAGAGGCAAGGGCTACTACGATCGCTATTTTAATCATAAAAATATTGTCAAAGTAGGTGTCTGTTACGATTTCCAATTGTTGGAAGTAGTTCCAACTGAGCCCTTCGATGTAAGTATGGATAAAGTAATTACCCCAAATTACACCATATCATAAGTTTTTTAAAATAGTAGTTATCACCGTACTCATACAATAGAAACAGTTGTTTGAGCGGTGATTTTTTTTGTTACTAAGTCTGTTCCCGACCACAATATTCTACTTTTGGATATTTCAACATTCTTTTTTGTGAATAATTGAGGTAAAGCAGTACATGCAATTATAAAGTTTGTGCTCTCGAATTTGCTTAGTTTTGTGTTGTTTTTTAGTATTAATTCATTAATAATCAGTAGGTCTTCGGTGCCAAAATCTATAATGATTTTTCTCTTTTCAATAATACTTTCTTCCTTTAAATCATTAATGAGAATAAGTTCATAACCGTAGCATTGTAATTCCAAATTTGTTAAGCCATGCTTTGTCGCAGAAATTATTGGCGGGCTTATTATTCCATCGTAGTAAATAGTATTTGCCGCTTCGTGATTTCGGCCTAAAATATCCAGATACTTTAGCTCCGTTTCTGTTTGCTGAACAATAGTGTTTCGTAATATCTCAGCTTTTTCATTAATTATCAACTGACTACTCAGGCTTTTCATTTCCTCTTTGAAGTATTATTTTGCTTCTAATACGTAGTGATTGTTTCAAAAATGGAACTTCTGGTGTCGGGTTTTCAATTAATTGGATAATCTTTTGAATACTATCTTGAGCCACAGAATCGAATTTACGAGTTAATTTAATGCTGTCAATCATTGCATTGAATTTGCCTTTTACAGGTTTATAATTAATTAATTCTCCTGTAATAGAGTCGATGCTGTTTTTACGTCGTGCATCAATTGTGATAGTGTATCGACGTAATAGGCTGTCGCTGATTGTTTTACATACAATACTGTCTGTTCTTTTATCTTTGTAATGAATACGAATAATGGCTTGTTTGTTATTCGCTTTATCTGATTTACCTACTTGATGCAAAAAAGAAAGTTTATATTGATCGTTCCATGCAAGTTGTCGGTTCTTTACAACAAATCGAATTTTAGCAGGCATGGAGTCTTTCGAAAATCGGAATAGATTGGATGTTAAAGGCCAAAGGCTTTCTGTCGAATTTCGCAATGCTGCGGAATCTACAGGATGAAAAACTCCTGCTTTTACATCTACTTCTTTTTGAGTGAGCTCCTCAATTACATCGGTATAAATACGTTCAAATTTCTTTGGTTTTTTTGCATAATATGAAAGCGTGGAGTCAAATTGTGCTTTCGTAATATCATGTTTTTTTAATAAAGCATTGTAGTAGTAAATATTCTTTCTGTCATCTACCATTCCCATGTTTTTGGCCGTTAAAGCACCGTCTAACTGGTGTAGTTCTATCAAAAAGGCAGTCATCTCTTTTCGGGAGAGAGTTTTGTTTTGTGGATTGATACAAGATGTAAATACCAAAACGATAGCAACAAATAATAAGAGTATGCGATTTTTAGTTGACATTATCGTTATTGTCAGACTTTTTAGTTTCTAAACTGTCGTTTAAATCTTTGCGAAAAAAGATAAGAATTATACCAACTGCAATACTGATAGCGGAGTCGGCAATATTAAACACGGGGCTAAAAAAAATAGTTTCACCAGCACTGTTTTTCAAAATTGGGAAATAGAGCATATCAACTACTTTACCATAAAATAAAGGAGCATAACCGCCGGTTTCGGGCAAAAATGTAGCAGCCATTCCAAAGCTTTCGCTAAATAGGAGTCCATAAAATAATGAATCGAAAATGTTACCTGCAGCACCTGCCAACAAAAGTGAAATGGCTAAAATGTACCCTTGATTTGCTTTTCGCTTAATCAAAGTATAAATAAAATAAATTAAACCACTTACTGCAACAATACGAAATAGCGTTAAAAATAATTTTCCAATTATCTCCATGCCAAATGCCATACCATTGTTCTCAACAAAAAATATCTGAAACCAGCTAAATACTTCAACATGTTCGCCCAAGGCAAAGTTTAGTTTTATAAATATTTTTGATGCCTGATCAATTAATAAAACTAGGATGATAAGTAATAACGATTTTTTTGTAATGGACATAGTTTCTGTTTTTAATTCTTTCCGATAGTTATCGGGGTTACAATTTAGCTCGTTTTGTAATTTGCAAATGCCTTTAATTAAGGTAGTTGTAGATTAATAATTAAATAAAATTCGGCAACAGATTTTCATACTATTGCCGAATTTATCAATATCAACTATTTTATCGTTTGTTATCGTTTTTAGCTTCAATACTCAAAGTGGCATGAGGTACAGCTCTAAGTCGTTCTTTCGGAATTAATTTCCCGGTTTCTCTACAAATGCCATAAGTCTTGTTTTCGACACGTACAAGTGCTGCTTGTAAATGTTGAATAAACTTCATTTGGCGTTGAGCCAATCTGCCCGACTCTTCTTTTGAAAGCGTAGCAGCACCTTCTTCAAGAACTTTAAATGTTGGCGAAGTGTCCATAATGTCATTGCCATCAGCATTAGATATGCCATCTCGCAACAGTTCATAATCTTTTTGAGCTTTAGCAAGCTTTTCAAGAATTAATTCTTTAAATTCTGCTAATTCAATATCTGAATATCTCGTTTTTTCTGACATAACTGTTTGTTTTAATTTGTTTTAAATTGTTTTTTTAGCAATTCGATTTTGTGTCATGTATTATTCTGCGAAAATAGCAAATAATTTGCAGACAGCCAATTATTTTCAATTATTTATGAAAATCATTTATGCTTTTGTGATAGAGATATTTACAATATATTCATCAAAATCAAGTTCTATACAATTGATTCCTTTTTCAATCAATTCTACCTCCAATGCTAAAGTTTGTATAGCAATATATTCTTTGAATTCTTTTACAGCTGCATTTATATTTTCATTCTTTTCAATTTCAATCTTTATTTTGTCAGTAATTTCGAACCCGTTTGATTTACGAATATTTTGAATGCGATTTACTAACTCGCGGGCAATTCCTTCGCGTAGCAAAGCTTCAGTTACAGTAATATCCAATGCTACTGTCAATTTACCTTCATTAGCCACCAACCAGCCTGGCATATCTTCGGTAACAATTTCAACATCTTCGGTATTCAATTCTACTTCGCCGGAAGGCAAATTAAGTACCAATTTTCCCTGTTTTTCAATTTCAGCTATTTCGCTATTTCCAAATGAAGTCATTGCAATTGCAATTTCCTTCATTTGTTTGCCGTATTTTTTACCTAATGTTTTAAAATTTGGTTTTATTTTTTTTACCAAATTTTCCATGTCGTTGTCGGCAGGAATTATCTCAATCTCTTTTACGTTAACTTCGGCTTTTATAAGCTCTACAATGTAGCTGAGTTGATTGAAAGTAGCTTCGTCTGGTGCCGGAATAACCGCTTTGGTAAGTGGTTGCCTTACTTTTTTATCCGCTTTGCGCCGCAGAGCCAGTATCATCGACGATGTTTGTTGTGCCAATTGCATACATGCTTCCAAATTGCTATCAATTAATTTTTCATCAAAAGCTGGAAAGCCTGCCAAATGAACCGATTCGCAATTATCTTTTTTGGTAACTGCATTTAAATCAAGAAATAATTGATCTGCAAAAAATGGTGCTATAGGCGCAATCAGCCGCGAAACAGTTTCCAAACAAGTATATAATGTTTGATAGGCTGAAATCTTATCCTCGTCGTAAGCACCACCCCAATAACGCTTACGGTTTAGGCGAACATACCAATTGCTTAGATTCTCGCCTACAAAATCCGATATGGCACGACCAGCACGTGTTGGTTCATACATTTCGTAGTATTCGGTTACTTCTTTTACCAATGTATTAAGCAACGAAATAATCCAACGGTCAATTTCAGGACGATTTTCCATTGGAATTTCAGCTTCTGCGTATGTGAATTTATCTACATTGGCATAAAGTGTAAAAAATGAATAGGTGTTGTAAAGTGTACCAAAAAATTTACGACGTACCTCTTCTACACCTTCCATATCAAATTTCAAATTGTCCCAAGGCGAAGCATTGGTCATCATGTACCAACGTAATGGATCGGAGCCAAACTTTTCAATTGCCGAGAAAGGGTCAATGCCATTTCCAAGACGTTTGGACATTTTATTTCCGTTTTTGTCTAACACCAAACCATTCGAAATGACGCTTTTAAATGCCACAGAACCGCGAACCATAGTACTTATAGCGTGCAAAGTAAAGAACCAACCACGCGTTTGGTCAACACCCTCTGAAATAAAATCGGCAGGAAAATTACTTCCGCTATCAATCAATTCTTTGTTTTCAAACGGATAATGTAATTGAGCATACGGCATAGCGCCCGAATCAAACCACACATCAATGAGGTCGAGTTCGCGTTTCATTGGCTTGCCCGAAGCAGAAACAAGTATAATGCCATCTACATACGGGCGATGTAAATCTATATTCTTAACGCCATAATTGTCGGCTGTATATTCGCCAACTTTAAAGTTTTTGTACGGATTTTCAGTCATAAATCCGGTTGCCATTGATTTCTCAATTTCTAATATTAATTCTTCTATCGAGCCTACACAGATTTCTTCTACTCCATCTTCACTGCGCCAGATAGGGAGCGGGGTTCCCCAATAGCGGCTGCGGCTTAGGTTCCAGTCCTGCAGGTTCTCGAGCCATTTGCCAAATCGTCCCGTTCCGGTTGATTGTGGTTTCCAGTTAATGGTATCGTTCAATGCCATCATTTCCTCTCTGCATGCAGTGGTTTTGATAAACCAACTGTCCAGTGGATAATACAACACAGGTTTATCGGTACGCCAACAATGTGGATAGTTGTGCGTATGCTTTTCAATTTTGTATGCCAAACCCTGTTGTTTCAACATCACGCAAATATCAACATCAAGTGTTGTGTCATCATCAGTCAATGTACCGTCATAAGCATTTTTTACAAAGCGACCAGCAAATTCGGCATAAAGTTCAGTATTTACATTCGAAGCAACAAACTCAGCATCTAAATCTTCAATTTTGAAAAACTTTCCGGTGCGATCTACCATTGGTTGACGATTACCATCTTTGTCAATCAACAACATCGGTGGAACACCGTTTTGTTTAGCTACACGGTCATCATCCGCACCAAAAGTAGGTGCAATGTGAACGATGCCTGTACCATCTTCGGTAGTTACAAAATCGCCGGTAATAACGCGGAAGGCACTGCCCCCTAAATCCCCCTCAGGGGACTTAAAGTTACCTTCGTTTTGGTAAGGACTAATCCAGGGAATTAATTGCTCATATTCAGCTCCGGCGAGATCAGAGCCTTTACATTTTCCTAGAATTTTATATTCGTTTTTACCCAAAACTTGTCCTGTTAAAGCTTCTGCAAGAATAAGCTTACAAACTTCTTTTGTATATGGATTTGTAGTTTCAACCAATACGTAATCGATATTCGGTCCAACACAAAGTGCTGTATTCGATGGCAAAGTCCAAGGAGTAGTTGTCCATGCTAAGAAGTAGACATTACTTCCCCCTAAATCCCCCTCGGGGGACTTTTGATTAGCAATATCGGATTTAATTTTTGATAATACATTATTTGTATCAACAAGAACTTCGGCGTTGGTAAATCTGATAACTTTATAGCCCAAACCTTCTAATAACTCTGTACGTAGTTTATCATATTCTGCTACTTCAGGGTTTTCATGATATCCTCCATCAACTTCAATTATAAGTTTTTTATCAATGCATACAAAATCAACAATGCAATCAGCAATGATATGTTGTCTCCTGAATTTAAAACCATTAAGTTGCTTTCCTTTTAATTGCATCCATAATGCATCTTCGGCCTGAGTTGGATTTTTTCTGTGCTCTAAAGCTAATTCTTTAATTTTCGAATACAATAATGGGTTTGCAGTCAGGCATTTCAACTTTTCAACCTCATTATTTGCACTATCCAAAAAGTCCCCTATGGGGGATTTAGGGGGCAGTTGTTTTATCTTGAATTGTGCCACACAGGTTGTGTCTTTCACATCTTTATAGCAACCGGGTTGGTTGAGTTCATGTGTAGAAAGTCCGGTGCCGGCAGCGGGCGAAAATGGCTGAATAGTATATCCTTTGTAAAGAAGGTTTTTGTTGTAAAGTTGTTTGAGTAGCCACCATAAAGATTCAATATAGCGATTGTCATAAGTAATGTATGGGTCATTCATGTCTACCCAATAACCCATTTTTGTGGTCAAATCTTCCCACTCTTTGGTGTATTTCATTACATCGCTTCTACAAGCCGCGTTGTATTCGTCCACACTTACTTTGGTGCCAATATCTTCTTTGGTAATCCCCAAGGCTTTTTCTACGCCAAGTTCAACAGGAAGTCCGTGTGTATCCCAACCTGCTTTACGCTTAACTTGAAAGCCTTGCAT
>CAMDNO010000119.1 GCA_945902955.1 Porphyromonas cangingivalis | reverse complement strand
GGCATTCAAACCAACTTGAAATGCATCGACGAATTTGATTTTACGGCGACTAATAACAAAGGAAAAGTGATTATTTTGCCACATCAAATTGCGTTACCTTCAAAACACACAAAATCGTTGGAGCAATTTGTGGCAACCGGTGGCACTTTATTAGTGGAGGGTTTAACTGGCTTTTTCGACGAAAATATGTCCAACCAAACTACCTCCAATTTCCCTTATACTACTCTTTTTGGAGGTTTGCTCAAAGATGTACCTTTTGTAAATGACCATTTTAATATTTCGCTTTTAAATCAAAAGGCAACACTTCCGGCACATTTGTGGGAAGGTGTGATTCAACCCACAACAGCGCAAGCTTTGGCAAAAAATACACAGAGCGAAATTTTGGCCACTATTAATACTTTTGGTAATGGAAAAGTAATTTGGATTCCTACGCTGGTAGGAGTTGCCGCACGCGAAACGAACAATTACCGACCATTGGCACAATTTATTGAGCGCGAATTAGTATCGCAATTACCTGCAACTACCATTCGTTTTAAAAAATTTGCCGAAGGCGTGTTGATGAAAACCTTGCGGACAGACAGTGGATATTTGGTTATTTTGATAAATAAAAATAAAAAGGCGCAACAAGTGGAATTGCAAATTTGGGACAAAAAACCATACAAGGTTTTAAATGCGAGCGATAATTCTATCGGAAAATTGAGTTCTAAATTTTTATTGAAATCGGAAGAGACAAAAGTGATAGAATTTAGATAAAAAATTTCATCAATCTTTTGGGCTTAATTGTAATGACCCTTTAATGAGTGAATAATAATCTTGTCGGGTAGTACCTCGTAGATTAGTCGATGCTCTTGATTAATTCTACGAGACCATAAGCCCGAAAGATTATGTTTTAGAGCCTCCGGTTTACCTGTTCCAGTATAAGGATGCTCCATAATTTCATCCAAAAGCGCAAGTATTTTAACAAGTAAATGCTTATTTCCAGCTTTTGTATGGAAATTAATATCGCTTTTCGATTGATTTGAAAAATCTAAGAAGTAACTCATTTTAAACCTAAAAAGTGTTCCAAATCTTCTTTTTTTACTCGAGTATATTCACCACGCCTTACTTGTTCTCTACTTTCTTGAATTTTAGCAACAAATTCAGGGTTGTAAGGTTTTTCGGTGGTGATTTCGAATTTAATTTTCAAAGCTTTCATAAAAGCTTTAAGCGCATTGATTTGCTCATCGTTTGCTGGTTGAGCAATAATAATATTTCCGGTTGTCATAATAATTTGATTAAAAAAATACGATGCAAAAGTACAAAATATATCTTGAATTAAAATTATTTTCATTTTAATACTAATTTATGAACAAACAAAAATTCCTTTTGTTTTTTTCACTTCCAAATTTTGTTTTTGTAGCTAATGCAAATACAAAACAGCCTATACAAACACAAGATTCAAATCCCAATATCATACTTATTTTATGCGACGATTTGGGCTATGCCGATATTGAACCCTTTGGATCGAAGGGAATTAAAACTCCAAACCTCAATCAATTGGCTACGGAGGGACTCACGCTGACGAATTTTTATGCTGGTTCCTCAGTTAGTTCACCATCAAGAGCGGCTTTACTCACTGGTTGCTATCCCAATAGGATTGGAATTCCCAATGTATTGGCACCACACGGATTGAGTTGGTCAAAAGATTTGTGGCGCATCGGTTTAAATCCCGATGAGCAAACCCTGCCCGAACTACTCAAAACGCAAGGGTATGCCAGCGCCATTTTTGGTAAG
The DNA here is from genome assembly GCA_945902955.1 of Porphyromonas cangingivalis. Lineage (GTDB taxonomy): Bacteria > Bacteroidota > Bacteroidia > Bacteroidales > Paludibacteraceae > Paludibacter. The sequence continues at coordinate 11,482 of CAMDNO010000119.1, read as the reverse complement.
TGGCATTTGGGACATTTACCGCAACATTTGCCCAGCCAACATGGTTTTGATGAATTTTGGGGCATTCCCTATTCTAATGATATGATTCCTGACACAGACCCGAATTATCCGCCTTTGTCAATTATCCACAACGATAGTATTGAATTTCAAAACCCAGACCAGACCAAATTTACGCAGCAATTTACGGATAAAACCTTGCAATATATCGACAAACATTCCGATAAACCATTCTTTATTTTTCTGACGCATCCTATGCCGCATGTACCCATTTATGCCTCAAAAAAATTCACAAACAGCAGTCAAAAAGGACTTTATGGCGATGTAATTCAGGAAATTGATGCTTCCGTTGGTCAAATTTTAGCAAAGCTAAAGGAAAAAAATATCAGAGAAAATACCATCGTTATTTTCACATCCGACAATGGTCCGTGGTTGGCTTTTGGAAATCATGCTGGCTCGGCACTACCTTTGCGCGAAGGCAAAAATACTTGCATGGAAGGTGGATATCGCGTACCGTTCATTATCAGTTGGCCGAAAAAAATTCCTCAAAACACTAAGAACGAGGCGATGGTTTCGGCCATGGATTTGTTACCAACGCTTACGCAGTGGACAAATGCACCCTTGCCTACCCGGAAAATTGATGGAGTGGCACTCAATTCATTTTTTGAAGGTAAAACAAAACACTCGGCTCGCAAAACTCTACTTTATTATTCTGGTACGGAAGTGGAGGCCATACGAAGTGGTAAATGGAAATTGCATGTGCCTCACAACTATCAAAAAGCTGGAGCCCGCGTAGGAAACGATGGAAAAAGAGGGGTTTACGAACAAGGAAACGTTGGTCTTGAGTTATACGACATGAGTAAAGATGATGCTGAAATGAATAATGTAGCAATTCACCATCCTTCCATGCTAAAAAAATTGAAGAAAAAATTGAAGAAAATGGATGCCGAATTAAAAAGCACAAAGCGAAAACCAGCTGTTTATAAAGGGGAGTCCCCACCAAAACAAAAAATATGGTGAAAACGAAGCTAAAAAACTGCTTTTTCTTTAGGGGAAAGCAGTTTTTTTTTCGTCAAAAAAACGCAACACTACAAATGAGCTTTAAAACTAATAATTTATTAACATATACAATGAAAAGAAAAACTTTTTTGCGAAGCAATGTCTTATTGTACGCATTGTTTTTTTTCTGTGCTTTTTCAACTGCAAACGCACAGAATACCAAAGCAGGTTCAAAACCAATAACAGGTTTAATTAGTGATTCTAAAGGTGAGTCGATTATCGGAGCAAGTGTTCTTGTAAAAGGAACTACAACGGGTACAATAACCGATTTCGATGGAAAATTCCGTTTGGAAGTTCCCGTAAATTCAAAACTCACCATTACGTACGTTGGCTATTCTCCTCAAGAAATTATTGTAAACGAGAGCAATATTTATAACATTGTTTTGCAGGAAGATACCAAAAAACTCGACGAAGTGGTAGTGGTAGGTTATGGCACAGTAAGCAAACGCAGCTACACCGGCTCGGCAGCTTCGGTAAAATCGGAAGACCTCACCGCACTCAAAACCATTTCGCCCACACAAGGTTTGCAAGGACGAGCTGCTGGTGTGAATGTAACAACAGCTTCGGGAATGCCTGGTGCACCAACTACTATTCGTGTTCGTGGTGTAAACTCTATCAGTTCGGGCAACGACCCATTGTGGATTATCGATGGTGTACCCATGTATTCGGGTGGCGGATTGGAACGCAGTGCCAGTACGGTTTCGCAAGACCCCATGTCGATGATAAACCCCAGCGATATCGAAAGCATGGAAGTGCTTAAAGATGCTGCAGCAACTGCCATTTACGGTTCACGTGGTTCGAATGGTGTGATTATGATTACGACCAAATCGGGCAAAAAAAGTGGCGGTAAAGGAACTATCAATGTGGATTATACAATGGGTTACAGCAACTTAACCCGCTCTCCACAGCAAATTGGTTATGCCACTACTGCTCAATGGATTGCATTGGCTGATAAATCGTTACAAAATGCTACGGGCGACCCTACTGCCTTGTTTAATCCAACCGGAAATGTGTTGAGTAAAGCAACTGTTGCTTTCGAAGATTTAACACGCGAACAAGCCTTAGCAACTAATTCAAACTGGTTCGATGAAGTATTACGCACCGGTCAATATCAGGATATCAATCTGAATATGACCCGAGGTTTTGATAATGGTTCGGTTTATACTTCGTTCAATTACCGAAATGATGCCGGTGTATTGAAAAATAACGATATCAATCGCTTAACGGGCCGCGTAAATTCAGAATTTACCATTATCAAAAACTTGCAGGTTGGTACTAATTTGGCATTTTCGTATTCGAAAAACAACCGTGTTAAAACAGGTTATGCCGGAGCCATTGGTGCTGGTGGAGGAACAACAGGAGCCTTCGAAGCTGCCAACCGCAATGCTTTGCCTTGGATGCCTATTTACAGCACTGTAAACCCTACAGGATACTGGAGCGCCCAATCGGGCAACTTAGCGGCGAACAACGACCGTCGATTTTTACAAGATAATGTAACCCAAAACCGTGTGGTTGGAAATACTTTTGCCGAATTTAAAATTCATGCTGTAAAAGGACTTTCGTTGCGTTCGGAATTTGGATTGGATTATATTAACAATTCCAGTGTTGACTGGCGCAGTAAATTAATAACTGCCGATGGTAAATCGTATGCATTAGACCAAAATGTAAATCGCACGGTTATTAATTACAATGCCTATTTGAAATACAATAATACCTTTGGCATTCATTCATTTAACTCTGTATTGGGAACAGAAAGTACCCGTATGAATCAGTGGACACGCTTGATGGAAGCTAGCGATTTGGTAGGGATATATCCGGAATTAGGCTCAACGCCAGGAATTAAAACACAAATGTCATCCTATTTTTCTGCAGAGGATTATTTACGTTCATTCTTTTTTCGCACCGACTATCGTTTGCTAGATAAATATGTATTGTCGGTAAGCTACCGCCGCGATGGATCATCTAAATTTTCGACCAATGATGGTGGAAATATTTGGGGCAATTTTGCAGCAATATCAGCTGGTTGGCTATTGTCCGAAGAAGATTTTTTTGCTGATTGGAGAAAAACTATGAATCAATTGAAAATAAAAGGAAGTTTTGGTCAAACCGGTAATAATGCTATCCCAAACAATGCTGCAATGACTATTTATGCAACCAGTGGTAATTACAGATATGGTGTAGATTCCGAAATTGCAGCCGGAACCATCGTTTCTAACATTGGAAATGGTTCCATCACATGGGAAACAACTAACAATTTAGACTTTGGTATCGATTATGGTTTCTTAAACAACCGAATTTCGGGCTCTATCGAAGGATATTACAAAAAAGTAATCGACATGCTTTTAAAAGCCGAATTACCTCCTTCTACTGGTTTGGGCGGAAATAGTATATGGGCCAATATTGGAGATATGGTAAATTATGGAATCGATTTTTCTATTTCGAGTAAAAATATTGATACAAAAGCATTTTCGTGGAGTACCGATTTTAATATCTCGTTGAACCAAAATAAAATTCTGAGTTTAACGCCCGGATTGGATGCAGGTGGCAAAGGCGTTCCGTACCGAACAGGTACTCAAAATGTGACAGGTCATCGCTTGGGTACTTTCTTGATGGCCGATTATGCTGGCATTGACCCAGATAAAGGGGTAGAAATGATTTGGGAAGTAGATCAGGCAAAATACAACGCTACGGGTGAAACCGTAAAAACAGGTCGTAAAATACCTGCAACACAGGAGCATGTACAGGTAAATCGCTTTTTGTTCGAAGATAAAACCATTATCCCAACTTTTTTTGGAGGTTTAAATAATACCATTAAATACAAAGATTTTGACCTGAATGTATTCTTTACTTTCTCTGGTGGTAATTACATTTACGATTACAATATCAAAAGAACTTCGTACGTACACAACGGACAAACCGTTTTACTTGCCGATATGGTTGGTAAAACATGGGAACCCGGCAAAACAGATGCTTCTTATCCAAAACCATCGTGGGAAAGCAGTTACCCGGGTGCAGCGTGGCTTGCCACTGCCGATGATCCAAACTTTGAAGTAGGTAATAAAAAAGGTTGGTGGAATCCGTCGGCTACCGAAAAAGGAAACTATAACTTAGAACAATACAATCACTCTAAGTTTATGTACAAAGGGGATTTTATTCGTTTAAAAAACCTGTCATTGGGTTATTCAGTGCCTAAGTCTTTTGCTTCAAAACTGGCTTTGCAACAATTGAGACTTTCGGTACAAGCTTCTAATTTGATGACATTTACAGCTTATCCCGGATACGACCCCGAAGGTGCAACTTGGGTAGATGCCACAGGTATTCCAAATACACGTACGATTAGTTTTGGTTTATCTGCTAAATTTTAATTTTAAAAATACATATACGTCATGAAAAATATAAAATATATCCTATTTGTATTGCTCGCATTTACGTTTAATGCTTGTAATAATGATGATTTTTTTGAGTTGCAACGTCCACCACAGTTCCCGTGGAATACGGTTTCGGAATTAGAGTTTGCAGCTGTTTCGCCCTACAATGCTTTCTTTTATGGAGGTTGGGGTGCTCCTCAGTCCAATCAACTACTCAACCAAATTATTCAATCAGACTATTTCCGTTTTTTAGGGAATGTGGAAGGTTATGCAACAGATCAACTTTATAAACGTAAGTACACCGAAAGAATTGCCGATGTAGAGGCATTGTATACAAAAATGTATAGCGTTATTGGTTTGGCAAATAGTGGTTTAGCATTTTATCAAAAAACAGACAACAATCCATTTCCGTATGCTTCGGCAGCCGAAAAAACAAATAACATAAATCGTATCAAAGGCGAATTGCTTTTTATGCGTGCTTATGCTTATTATCAATTAGCTATCACATTTTGCCCGGCTTACGGATATGGCGCAAACAACGATGCTAAAATTCTTGTAAAACGCGACCAAGCATCTTTCTCGAGCGAAGATGCGCTGAATAATGCACCGGCTACAACAGGCGAAATTTACGAAATGATAGTGGCCGATTTGAAAGAAGCAAAAACGCTTTTGCCTGCCGATTGGGCTGACGGAATGCATGTTTCGTACAAAAACAGAGCAAGAGCCAACAAATGGGCTGTCTCGGCATTTTTGGCACAGGTTTATTTTACAATGAAAAAATTTACCGGCACCGAAAGTGCTCTTACAGAACTGGATGATGTTATTGCTAATGGCGGTTATTCGCTTGTTTCCGACCCGTTTACTAATTTTGATAATAGCAGTACAAGCATTTCGAAATCGGAAAATCCGGAAGTGATTCTGTGGCAGTTTTATGCGGACAGTAAAATGTTTACTACTATTCACAACTCAATTCGCCTTACACACTTTAATAAATCGGCACGTGATGCCAAAAATGGTGGCAATGGCAACACAAGTTCGGGTACAAGCCCCAAATGGAGCAACTTCCATTCGTGGTTACAATTGACAATGGCTAAAAATTCGTTGGTAGAAATGGGTTGGATGAATGCTGATGGTACGGAGCCAATTGCTGCTCAATACGACAAACGCTATTCAAACCTCGGAACAGGAGTTGCACCAGCAGTAGTGAATCAGCGCGGACTTTTTTACCGTTACGAAGGTGCTTTTAAAGATACAACCGACTATAGAATTGCAACCGGAATTAAACAATTGGGACGAAGAACGGGAGCATCGGATGATGGCAAATACATTATCAGTAATAAGCATGCTGCCTTAATTGGAACTACTGAGCCGGTTGTGCTTGTGAATAAATACTACAGAACTACGGATGGCAAATTGCAAAACATACCATTAATTCGATTGGCGGAACTTTATTTAACACGCGCCATGATTAAAAAACAAGCCGGAATTGCAGGTTGGGCCGACGATTATAACAAAGTTGCTTCGCGTGCATGGAATACTACATTGGCGGGTTCGGCTTACGTAAATAAATCGGATGCTCAGTTAGATGAACGCGCTATTTTGGTGGAACGCTGGAAAGAATTAGCAGGAGAAGACAGTTGGTATCTTCCATTTTGCAAAGCAGCTGGATTGACAATTGGGCAAGGCGATAGAACTTCAGCAGATGCTACTGAAAATATTACAGCGCCTTACAGCAATTCGTATTGGAGTAATTGTATCCCTTTATCAGAACTGGATTTTCAAAAATAAATAACGACCCCTACCCCCTAAAGGGGAATTAAGTTAGTATAGTTCGATTTAAACTCTTCGTAATGGAGAATTTGAAAATATTCAACGGTAATTTAGTTCCCCTTTAGGGGTTAGGGGCTCTTTAATGGCCTCTTTTTTAATATTATGAAACACATTCAATTTCTCTTCATTTTTCTTTTCTCTGTTGCTGCATCTGCAGTCGAACTTCCCATAGATAAGGCTATGCCTGCTATCGCCATCAACGATGATTCGCAAATTGGCATTTTAAACTCTCGCATGGGAAGCCGGTTTTCGTTGAATTTTTTCAGTGGAAAGCGCGGCATCCACACGGGTGCGTTGGGCTTCGATTCGGATGAATATTCGGAGTTGTTGGTTGGTGTGGAGCAAGATGGAAAGTTGGAGATTTTCCGTTTGGCCAATCCACTTATCAAATCATCGTACCTGCAAAACCAAACCATGCAACTTGCCATGACGGGCATGCAACTTAAAGGAACCTCATCAAAAGGATTGGAAGTATCGGTAACAGTAGTTTCGCCATTTACGCCCGCCAAAACATTGGACGAAACAGAGGCGATAAAATTGCAGGTTTCACCGTTCTTTTATTTGTTGGTACAACTAAAAAACACAACTGAAACGGCTGTAAATGCTAAATTATTAGTTGGGTTAAAAAAACTACCTTACAACCCCACCATGGAATATGCTGTGTGGGGATATGGTTATGGGCGCATTGCCAACGAAATATACTACAAAGACCAAACAGCCGGAAATGCACTTATTGCCATAGAAAGTTTAAACGTAAAAACATTGGGATTTCAAAAAGAAGCTTTCAGTGGTTTGAATTACGAGTTGACCATTGCACCCAAAGCCACTGAAAATGTAAATTATTCATATTCAACTTATTACAACGGACGTGTGCAGCGTGATAATCGCATCAATTCCGATTTGAAGTATTATTATACCTCGCTTTTTAAGAATATTGACGAAGTAAAAGCTTTTGCGAAAAGCAATTTTGATGAAAATTTAGCTGCTTCGGCTCAGTTCGAAAATCTGCTACTTCGTTCAAAACTTTCGGGCATGGACAAATGGATGATGGCGCTCACTTTTCATGCTGATTTGGCGAATACATTTTTATTGTTGGACGAAAAACAAAGACCGTATTTTTATCTTCTCGAAGGTCGTTTTAAACACCAAAGTACGGTGGATGTAGCTCACGAAACAGAAATAGTTGCTTTGTTCAACCCGTGGCGGTTGAAATTACAATTGCAGCAATGGACAAATTATTTGGCAACCGAACGGGTGAAGCGCGAACCTGAACGTGGACGGAAAGCATTTTACCAAGGTTATAGTGCCGCAGAATATGGCCCGTACCTGATGCACGATGTGGGAGATTATCCCTATATTAGCGAATCTTCCGACTACGATTTTGGTCCCTACATGGCTGCCGAGGAAAATACCAATTATGCTATTTTACTTTATTGGTATTGGAAAATTTCGGGCGACGATGAGTTTGTGAAGCAGAAATTGGGCTTTGTGGAAATGTTACTGCATTCGCTTGTCAACCGCGATATTGATGGAAATGGCATCGTGGATCATGCACAAGGTTGGACCACTTTCGATTCGAGTAAATCGCTTCGCATTTATACCGAAAACACCTACGTTGGTGTAAAGCAAATCTCTGCTTACACCATGGCAGCGGATATGTTTCGCACACTTATAACCACGGGCGACCACGAAATTGGTGAATTAGTAAAAATGAGTGATGGCGAAGGTCAGGGTTTTAAAAACATCCTCGATGTGCCCAACGAAGCTTTGCGCTTGCGACAAGCAAATTTTTACGAAGCCGAAGCAAAAAAGATTTTGGCAACACTCAAAAAAGCCCAAAAACAATACGGTTATATTCCGGTTTCTTTGGATAAAAAATACGCCGATGGCAATCAAATGTCGGTTGTTTTGGGCGATGCATTGCTTTATCCGGGCATGACGGACATGAAATCGCCGATTATTACCGAAACTGCTAAATTATTGAAAAGTACTTACGAAAAAGCCTATCCACTCTCCACAAAATCGTATGGTATTACGCTCACATCGGGTGAAACACCTACCTGGTACAGCAAAATTATGGTGTCGGATATAGTGGCGCAACGCTGGTTTGGCTCTACCAACAATTCGGTACGTTTTGTGTATCAACACAATGTGAACTCGCCATTTACTTACGACGATGGACAAATAAACGAAACACAATCGTGGATAGGTTATTTTTATCCGCGTGGCGTGGTTACATTGGGGTATTTTATGAATGAGTTAAAATTTACGACTTCTAAAAAAGGTGACTTTATGAATGCATTAAAATAATATGCCAATATGAAAATTTGCCAATATGCCAATATAGCCATCTTTCTATTAATGTGTGAAATACTTTTTTCCCAATCCTATGGCGACAGTGGTTGGAAATTGGATTCCGCATTGCTCGATGCTCGTTTTCCGGCAATGGCAGAGTGGGCAAAGGCGGGTGTGGAAGGTGGAATTCCCGATTCGTTATCAACAAAAGTGCAGTTGAAAATTTCGCCTAAAACCAATCTTCAAAAAGCGATTGATACAGTTGCCAAAAAAGGTGGGGTTTTGTTGCTTATGCCTGGCGAATATATTATTAATGAGTCGATTAATTTGCGTTCAGGAGTTATTTTACGTGGTGTCTCCAAAGCGTCGGTTGTATTGAGCATTAAAATTCACGGTTATTTTTGGCGCACAAAAAACGAATATCGCAAAGGGGCTATTTTAATGCATGGCATACAACAGGCAGGTATTGAGAATTTAACGATAAAATATACGGCTGCTAATTTTGAACCAAACGACGAAGATTCTGCTTCGGCAGCATGGACGATTGATGTTTTTCATAAACCCGAAATACGCGATACTACTCTTTTTGTCGAAAGTGTTTGGATTCATCAAGCGCGCAATTGTTGGGTTCAGAGTTGCAATATTTTGTGGAGTGGGAGCGACCCCGTTCGCATTACTTTGTCCGACCATATTACCTGCCGGCGCAATTTTATCGACCGATGTTATAATAAAAACGATGGAGGCATGGGCTATTACAATATTTCCAATTCACGCTATGTGCTTATTTGTAATGAAAAAATTAAAAGAATTAGGCATTTGGCTATTCAGAATTTTAGTAAATACAATGTTTTCATTGATAATGAATTAGAGGTCGATATTAATTTTCATGATGGCGACAGTGGGTATAACTTAATACAAGGAAATACATGCAAAATTCCAACATGGCATAGTTGGGAGCCTTTATCGGCTGGAGTGCCAAAACAGCATTTGCCACCAGGAAAAGGAAACATTCTTTTCAATAATACGCTTATCAATAAAGCAGGAGAATATAAGTTCTCAAATCAAAATACTGCTTATGAAATTCATAGCGACTGGGAAAGTCCAATGGCAAGTCCTATTATCGAAAATCTTGAGTTAAAAACCTTATATGCTGTAAAATCAATAAAGTAATTAAAACGTACTAACCGCTTTCAATTCCCCCTTTTGGGGGTTAGGGGGCATATTTTAATATTATGACGAATTCAATTTCAAAAGCGTTGCCCGTACTTTTTGGCTTTTTTATCATGGGTTTCTGCGATGTGGTAGGTATTACTTCGTCGCACGTAAAAGCCGATTTTGGTCTGAGCGACACCATGTCCAACATGATTCCAGTGGCTCTCTTTTCCATGTTTTTGTTTTTCTCGGTGCCCACGGGCATATTGATGAACAAAATAGGGCGAAAAAACACAGTGTTGTTAAGCAATGTCATTACCATTGTGGCCATGCTAATTCCGCTTATAGCTTACACTTTTACGATGACATTAATTGCTTTTGCACTGTTGGGAATAGCCAACACTATTTTGCAAGTATCTATCAACCCATTACTTACCAATGTGGTGCAAGGCGACAAATTAACTTCGAGCCTTACGGCCGGACAATTTGTAAAAGCCATTTCGTCGTTTGCCGGTCCGTTTATTGCAGCTTTTGCAGCTTCCACCTTGGGCAATTGGCAATATATGTTTCCAATCTATGCTGCAATTTCTGTACTTTCTACCGTTTGGTTGATGCTCACTCCTATCGAAGAAAATCAGCCCAAATCGGATGTGAGTTCATTCGGAAGCGTGTTTGCAATTCTCAGGGACAAAACCATTTTGTTATTGTTTTTGGGAATTGTATTTGTGGTAGGTGTGGATGTGGGTATCAATACAGCTGCTTCAAAATTATTGATGGAACGAAGCGGGTTGAGCATGATTGATGCGGGCTATGGCACCAGTATGTATTTTGCATTTCGTACAGCCGGCGCATTTTTGGGAGCTATTATATTGATGAAATTTTCGTCGATTAGGTTTTTTAAAATCAGCATTCTGATTGCTCTAATTGCTTTATTAGCATTGTTGTTTGCTGATAATCAATACTTTTTATTCGCCATTTTTGCAGTAGTTGGTATTTCTGTTGCCAATGTGTTTTCTATCATTTTTGCAATGGCCATCCAGCTTCGCCCCGACAAGGTAAACGAAATTTCCGGACTAATGATAACTGCCATTTTTGGTGGTGCCATTATACCATTCGTAATGGGTGTAAGCTCTGATGCACTTGGTTCGCAACTCGGTTCGGTATTGGTAATTTTGGTGTGTGCGCTGTATCTGGTGTTTTGTGCGTTTACTATAAAAGTGAATGAAAAATGAAAAAAAATTATCGGTTTTTTGCAACGATTTGTTTTGCATTGATGGTTTTCACACTTTCGGCTGTAAAAAAAACAACCAAAAATAAATCAACTTCCATTATTTCACTTGAAAATGCAAACTCGCAATTATCCATCGATTTACAAGGTGGTGCTATTGTTGATTTTCATTTAAAGGCGGTAGAAATCAATCCTTTTGCATGGAAAGTAACTACCGCTCAAATGCCTGAAAACAATAAATGCGGTGCCGTCTTTCAGGGACATTTTCTGTGTACAGGACGTTGGGGAGCACCTGCCGAAGGCGAAATAAAAGCCGGAGTTCCACACAACGGACAAGCTTCGCGCGATACATGGAAAGTATTGAAAAGCACAAAATCGTCGCTCACCATGCAAATTAAAGCTCCTTTAGACGGAGTTATTATTACCCGAAATATAGAACTTTTGCCTAATCAGGCAAACTTTAAAGTAACCGAAAGTTTTCAGAATTACACATCTGTTGGGCGGCTGTTTAATGTGGTGCAACATGCTACCATCGGAACGCCGTTTTTAAGCG
>CAMDNO010000118.1 GCA_945902955.1 Porphyromonas cangingivalis | reverse complement strand
TATCGTTATCATTATGGAACCGATTTGCGTGTAAATATTGGCGATACGGTTGTGTCTGCTTTTTCGGGACGTATCCGAATTATTGATTATGAGGCGCGTGGCTATGGGCATTATGTGGTTATTCGTCACGAAAATGGTCTCGAAACAGTTTATTCGCATCTTTCGCAAGTGTTAGTTCAGTTAGACCAAAATGTGAAAAGTGGCGAATTGATTGCTTTAGCAGGTAATACAGGGCGCTCTACAGGGCCGCATTTGCATTTCGAAATTCGATATTTAGGAAATGCATTTAATCCGGCAAGTTTAATAAATTTTTACACGGGTAAAGTTCATAGCGAAATTTATTTAATTACAAAAGCTAAATCATTTCATTATCAACGTGCTGTGGCTCAGGCTAAAAAATCGCAAAGTGCAGCAAAGTATTATACCGTGCGTAAAGGCGATAATCTCGGAAGTATTGCAGCTCGAAATGGTACAAGTGTAAAAAATCTTTGCCGATTGAATGGTATTAAAGAGAAAAAACTATTGCAATTAGGACAAAAACTGCGAGTTAAATAAATATTCATTTATATAAATTTTAATCATTAGCATGAATGCAAATCAATTTCCTGTAAAACTTACATTTAAAATTGGAACATTAAGCAACGACTTTGTGGCGCAAGATGCCACTGGAAATACCATTGTATATGTTCGACAAAAATTATTGAAATTAATTGAAGAGGTTCAGGTATTTAACAACGAAAGCCGTTCGGAATTGATGTATACCATCCGTGCCAATCGCTGGATTGACTTTACGGCCACATATACCTTTACAAACCGTCAAAGCTACGAAATTGGACGCATCGTCCGCAAAGGCTGGGCATCGCTTTGGAAAGCGCATTACGAAATTTACGACGACAAGCAACAACTCGATTTAGCTGTTCGTGAAGAAAATCCATGGGCTAAAGTTTTTGATTCGATGCTTGGCGAAATTCCAATTTTGGGACTTCTAACTGGTTATCTTTTTCATCCAACCTATATTGTAACTCGTCCAAATGGTACACCTGTGGTACGTTTAAAAAAGGAAACATCGTTTTTTGGACGTATTTTCACTATTGAAAAATTAGCCGAATTTGAAACCGGCGAGGAAGAGCGAATTTTATTGGGATTGATGATGATGATTTTGCTAGAACGCCAAAGAGGTTAGTTTTTTAGAGCATAAAAAAACTGCTGATTAAAAATGGCATTCCACCCGACAAAGTGCCAGAAGCTAGTTTGAATGTGTCTGTTTTGTAAAAAACGAACATCAAAGCTAAATTTGGGAAAGCCGAAAGTAATAGAATTTTTCCCAGTAGAGCGCTCGGATAGAGTAATTTAATGGTATCGAAAAAGCCAATTCCAAAAGGTGAAAACTGATTTAGATACACCCATATAAATAATGGAGGCAAAAAAAGCCCAGGTACAAATCCATACCAAAAATTATTAAACTTGTCAATCTCAAATTTCATTTTTTTTTATGTCTAATGTCAAAAGTCTGATGTCAAAAGTCTAATGTCTAAATTACATATTATAGTCTTTTGACTTTAGACCTTTGACCGTATAGTCTATCTACAACTCCCAATTGTGCAACGATTTAACCATGTTATAATCGGTTAAATCAATTTTTGAAGGCACTATCGAAATATATCCGTTTGCCAAAGCCCATTCGTCGGTGTCGTGTGCTTCGGGTTCGTGGTTTTTAAAGTAACCTGTCAGCCAAAAATAAGTACGGCCTTGTGGATCAATGCGTTTGGCGTATTCCTCTGTCCAGTTACCTTTGCATTGGCGAGCAATTCGGATTCCTTTAATTTCTCCTTTTGGTGCATTTACATTCAGGCAAGTGCCATAAGGCAATCCGTTTTTCAACGTTTCTTGTGTAATTTGTAAAATAAATTTTTCGAAATTACTAAAGTTAGCATTGTAGGAGTGATCATTTATCGAAAAGCCAATGGACGTAATCCCATTCTCGCAACCTTCGAGCACGGCTCCCATTGTTCCCGAATAAATTATATTAATAGCAGCATTTGAGCCGTGATTTATGCCCGAAACCAATAAATCGGGTTTTCGTTCGAGTATGTCGTGTAAAGCAAGTTTTACACAATCGGTGGGCGTGCCGTTGCTTTTGTAGCGTACCAAACCTTCGCGCTCTTCAATTTTTGTGTAACGCAGTGGATGCGAAACTGTTATAGCGTTCGATTGTCCCGAACGTGGGCCATCGGGTGCCATAACCACCACATCGCCAATTTGCATCATTAAGCGTGTAAGAATATTTATGCCATTGGCTGTATCGCCGTCGTCGTTGGTAATTAATATAAGTGGACGTTTCATTTTAGAAGATAAAAAAATATTTTTTTGAAATTTTTCGTTCGGTAAAAAGTAAAAACAAATACGATACGATTAAGAAGTAAGTTATATCGCGCGAATCGATTACGCCACGGCTAATCGACTTATAATGAGCATTTATTCCTACATTTTCGATGAATCCTATAGTATTTCCTTCACTAAAAAATGATGTAAGCAAATCGAAACCATAAAATAATGCAAAAGAAATAACTACCGCCAAAACAAACGAAACGACTTGATTGTTTGAGAGCGAAGACGAAAAAATACCAATTGCTGTAAAAATCGTAGCTAAAAATACCAAGCCTATAAAAGAGCCCCAAAATGCACCTGCATCTACATTACCAACAGGCTCGGCCAAATACGAAACCACGAAATAATTTAAAATGGTAGGAATTAATGCAATAAGCACAACCACGACGCTAGCAAAATATTTTCCCAGTACAATTTGCCACGAGCTAAGTGGTTTAGTAATAATTAATTCCCAAGTTCCACTTTGTTTTTCTTCGGCAAAAGCACGCATTGCAATAGCAGGACAAAGAAACAAAAATAGCCAGGGCGCAATGGTAAAAAGCCCGTCTACATTGGCATAGCCCGATTCAGGAATGTTATATTCGCCCGGAATTACCCACAAAAAAAGATTTGTGAGAATTAGAAATATTCCCACAACAATATAGCCCGTAAGCGAACCGAAAAACGATTTTATTTCTTTATTAAATATTGAAATCATGAAAATTAATTTGAAATTTTGAAAATTTGTCAATTTGAAAATTTATTTCTACTGATTTATTTCGTCTGACTATCTTAGCAAATTACCTCATTTTCAAATTGCTTTATTTTCAAATTTTCAAATTGGTATATTGGCATATTGGTACATTATTCTTAACTTTGCGCCTTCAAAGATAAACAAATTTTTAAGCCTTTCAAAAAAGAGCCTGAATGAAAAAGTTTTTTTTAATACTTGTTTTTTTTGTTTTTTGTTTAAATGCAAATTCGCAAACTAAAAATAATTTTGCTATAAGAGCAGAGTATATGTATGGTAACATACTGAAACATACTACACATTTACAAAATTTGGTAAAAGATCCAACCAAAGGCGTGGAACTTTCTGTTGAATGGCAAACAATGGGTGAGCAAAATTGGCATCAATACATTGGTTATCCTCGGATTGGGTTGGGCTTGGTGTCGCTCAATTTGGGAAATCCCGAAATGTTAGGAAATTTGTATGCGGCTTATCCATATTTGAGTTTCAGATTGTTTCATATTCGTGGTTTTGTAATGAATTTGAAAGGTGGCGCTGGAGCAAGTTATTTAACCAAAACATTTAATGATGCCACTGTATATAGAACAGATGGAAGTGTTGATTTAGATAAAAGCAATGCCGCCATTGGCTCACATTTAAATGTTTATTTCGCTGGAGGCGTAAATTTTATTGTTCCTATCTATAAGGGATTTGCTTTTGTTTCCGATTTTCAATGGAATCATGCTTCGAACGGTAGTTTCTACCAACCTAATTCGGGTATAAACATGATAAATGCAAGTGCTGGATTAAGCTATACGCTTTATTATAAGCATGCTTATCGTCCAAGACACAAGCATATTCGCGATATGCCACAGCAATTCAGTTATGAGTTTATTGCTTCGGGTGGTGCGCGCGAATTGTATTATAAGGACGACAAGCAATATCCCATTGGCTCGTTTGTGATGGCTGTTTATCGTCCACTTGGCAACGCTATTCGGCTTGGGGTTGGTGTAGAAGGTTTTTACGATGGTGTTTATAATGGTAATACAAAATTTCAGCGAACTTATCTTACTGAGGATAAATGGGAAAATAAAATAAGAGTTGGGGTATCACTTCGTCCCGAATTAATGTTTGGTCGATTTACGGCAGGTATGCATTTGGGTATGTATGTGCATAATCCACTCAAAAACTTAGAGCCCTATACCGATGCGCAAACTTCAACGCTCAATAAACCAATGATTTATCCTTACAATATAGAACAAGAAGATGGCTGGTTTTATACGCGAGCTTCGTTGCAATATGCTTTTACGAATCATATTTTTCTGTCTTTGGGATTAAAAACGCATTTGCAAAAAGCCGAATTTATCGAATGGGGCTTGGGTTACCGTTTTGGAGCAAAACAGTCCGTCCCCAAAAGGATCAGACTGTCGGCGCCAAAATTAAAATCGGATGAAATACCGCAAATACGAAAGTAAATATTTAAAAATTAGTATTTTTCAACGACATTCCAGTATTCATCTTCTTTTGCAACATCATCTTCTTCTTCCCAAATTTTTACTGGTTTTTGAGGTCCTTCTTTACGAAAAACAATGGCGATAATAAATCCGGTAAGTAAACCTGCAAAATGTCCTTCCCAAGAAACAGGGTCGTTCACTGTCCATGGAAAAATGTGCCAAACCATATTTCCATAAATCAGCGTTACAACAAGCGAAATCGCTATAAGAGGTATGTGCCGACGAATTAATCCACTGAAAAATAGAAACGAAGCCATAGCGTAAATCAATCCGCTTGCGCCTACATGTCTACTTTCGCGACCAATTACCCAAAGCAAAATGCCGCTAAATAGCCACAGTAAAATGAAAATTTTCAAATTCACTGGTCGATAAAAGTAAAACAGAGAACTACTTAACATAAAGAATGAAAGTAAATTATTGACCAAATGACTCCAATTTGCATGTACAAAAATGTAAGTAACTAAAGTCCATAAGTACTCCGGTTTACGTGGATAAATGCCTGCTTTCGAAAAATTCCAGTCCATACCGTTTTCCAACAAAAATACCAATACCATAATTATCGAAAACAAAAAGGGTATAAAAATGATACGATTGAGGGCTCTAAATTTACTTTTATCGAAGATTGATTCCATATTCTTGCTATTTTACACTTACAAAAGTATGAATAAGAAAGTAAACTATACTTATTCGCTTAAAAAACTATTTTAAAACATGTTTTTTTTGTGAAAATTACCATTGTCAGGTTAAAAAAATGTTCTAACTTGCAACTCGAAATGAAATAAATACTACACAGCCGTTTTTTAGACTTATACGTTTAAAAAATGGACGTTTTTATTTATTTGAAAATAGTTAATAATCACGCTTATGACATACCTAAAATTTGATAAAACACTGTTAGTCAATCTCGATAAGTCTCTTTCAAAAGAGATGATTCGAACCAATAGAGCAGGTGCTTACAATAGTACAACTCTTATCGACTGCAATACCCGAAAATATCACGGTCAGTTAGTACTGCCACTTCCGGACATCGATGACTCTAATCACGTTTTGCTCTCTTCGCTCGACGAAACAGTTATTCAGCATGGTGCAGAGTTTAATTTGGGTATCCACAAATACAACGACAATAATTTTAGTCCCAATGGGCACAAGTATATTCGGCAATTCGATTGCGAAGTTATTTCACGTACCGTGTATCGCGTAGGAGGGGTTGTGCTTTCGAAAGAACGACTTTTAGTTTCGTTTGAGCCACGTATTTTAATAAAATATACACTCCTTGAAGCACATTCGCCAACTATTTTGCGCTTCAAACCATTTTTAGCTTTTCGTAGTGTTAATATTTTATCCAAAGAAAACGATGATGCTAATACCAATTTCTCAGATAATAAAAATGGTGTAAGTATTTGTATGTACGACAAATATCCTTGCTTGTTCATGCAGTTTTCGAAAAAGCCAACTTACGTACACAATCCCGACTGGTACAAAAATATTGAATATTATAAAGAGCAGGAGCGTGGTTACGACTATCAGGAGGATTTGATGGTGCCCGGTTATTTCGAAATGCCTATGAAAATGGGCGAAACTATTATTTTTTCGGCTGGCATAAGCGAAATTTCGCCTCGAAAATTGAACGAGCTTTGGGAGGTTGAACTGCAACGACGAAGTGTACGCGACAATATGTTTAATACACTTAAAAACTCAGCAGAGCAATTTTATAAACGAATGGGTGATAAAACGTATTTGTTGGCAGGTTATCCTTGGTTTTGTGCCCGTGCCCGCGATCAGTTTGTTTCGCTGCCTGGTTGCACTTTGGTTATCGACCGATCCGACTATTTTGATGCTATAATGAAAACATCGATAGAAGAACTCAAAAGTTTTATGGGAGGCGATAATAGCAACCTAAAGCTACAAAATATCGACGACCCCGATGTGTTACTTTGGTTTATATGGGTGGTACAGCAATTTGCAGCAAAAAAATCTTTAGAGGAGGCTCAAAAAAGATTTGGAGATTTTGTTCAAGAAATTATTCAATTTATTCGCAAGCAAAATCATCCTCGCTTATTAGTTCACACCAACGGTTTGCTTTATGTAGATGGTAGACAAAAACCAGCCACTTGGATGAATGCTGTTGAGGACGGCTACCCAATTACGCCACGTACTGGTTACATTGTCGAAATCAATGCTTTGTGGTTTAATGCAATGAAATTTGCTTCAGAATTAACGCGTTTTGCCGGCAACGAAAATGCTGCCGACCTACTCGATTATCAGGCCGAAATGACGCGAGAATCTTTTGTGCAAACTTTTTGGAACGGCTCTTATCTTTACGATTATGTTGATGGTTATTACAATAACCCCGAAGTGCGTCCAAATATGATTTTTGCTGTCTCGATGCCTTATTCGCCTCTCAATCGTAAGCAACAAAAAGCAGTTGTGGATATTTGTACCAAAGAATTGCTTACACCTAAGGGTTTGCGAAGTTTGAGTCCCAAAAGTGGTTCGTATCGCCCCAATTATGTGGGCGGAATGTTAGAGCGAAACCGAAATTATCACAACGGCCCCGTATGGCCATTTACCGTTGGTGCTTATAGTATTGCCTATCTCAATATTTATAAACAAAGTGGAATTTCGTTCGTCGAACGCATTCTTACGGGTCTCGAAGCAAGTTTAAACGAACTTTGCATTGGTACACTTCCCGAATTGTTCGATGGCAATCCTCCTTTTAAAGGACATGGCGGCATGTCGTTTGCCATGAGTGTTGCTGGTGTTTTGCGTGTGATAGATGATTTAAGTAAATACAAATTGGAAGTAGAATGAAGGCGTTAATGTTTGGATGGGAGTTTCCTCCTCATATTTTAGGTGGTTTAGGCACAGCAAGTTATGGGCTTACGAGAGGGATGTCGTATCAGCCCGATATGGAAATTACTTTTGTAATCCCAAAACCACATGGAGACGAAGATCAAAGTTTTCTTAAAATAATTGGTGCTTGCAATGTGCCAGTTGTTTGGAAGGAAAATAGCTGGGATTATGTCAATAGTCGCATAGGAAAAGTGATGCATCCCGATGAGTATTTTTGGCTTCGCAATGGTATAAAATACGATTTCTCGCGCATCTTTACCAACGATTTGGGCTGTATCGACTTTTCGGGTCGTTATCCCGATAATTTGATTGAAGAAATATCTAACTACGAGGCTGTAGCAAGTGTTTTGGCTAATCAAGTGGATTTCGATATTATCCATTCGCACGATTGGTTAACTTACCCGGCGGGTGTTTTTGCTAAACAAATTTGTGGCAAACCGCTTGTTATTCATGTACATGCAACAGATTTTGATCGTAGTCGCGGACAAGTAAACCCCATTGTTTATGGTATTGAAAAGCGCGGTATGGATATGGCGGACCATATTATGACGGTAAGCGATCTTACCCGTCAAATTGTAATTGAAAAATACCATCAAAATCCAGCCAAAGTTACTACCGTACACAATGCGGTGGAACCATTGCCCGATATCGATTCGTTTACAAAAACGCCTCGTAAAGACAAAGTTGTTACTTTTTTGGGCAGAATTACAATGCAAAAGGGTCCCGAATACTTTGTAGAAGCAGCCCATCTTGTTTTGCAAAAAACAAAAGGCGTTCGGTTTGTTATGGCTGGTAGCGGAGATATGATGCAAGCGATGATTGATCTTGCTGCCCGACGTGGAATTGCCGACAAATTTCATTTTACGGGCTTCCTTAAAGGACGTCAGGTGCACGAAATGCTTGCCGAGAGCGATGTGTATATTATGCCTTCTGTTTCCGAACCATTTGGCATTTCGCCCCTCGAAGCCATGCAGGTTGGTACACCTTCTATTATATCGAAACAATCGGGTTGTGCCGAAATTCTGACACACGCCATAAAAACCGATTATTGGGACATTGATGCTATGGCTGATGCCGTTTATGCTATTGTAAAAAATCCGGCGATGTACGAAAGTTTGCGAAATCTTGGTCGCGACGAAGTGAATAACATTAAATGGTACGATGCAGGATTAAAAGTGAGAGCTATTTACGAAAGTGTAATGTAATCAATTACGAATTATTAATTACAAACTAATCTCTGTTCTCCCGCCATTTATCCCGATATAATCGGAGGGGGTTAGGGGGCAGGTTATTAAAATATAAACAAATGAAAAATATATGCTTCTACTTTCAGATTCATGAGCCGGTACGTTTAAAACGGTATCGCTTTTTCGAAATTGGTCAAGATCATTATTATTACGATGATTTTCAAACTGATGAGCGTATCGACCGACTTGTTGAAACCTCTTATTTGAATGCCAACCGAACTATTGCCGAAATGATTCGCAACTCGAATGGGAAATTTCGCTGCTCGTTTGTAATTTCTGGCGTTACTCTGGAACTTTTTGAGCAATTTGCACCGCAAGTAATCGATAGTTTCAAAGAGTTAGCTCAAACTGGTTCTGTTGATTTTTTGGCTGAACCTTATGGACATTCGTTGGCTTCGGTTTTCGATGCTGAGGAGTTCAAAAAACAAGTTACACTTCATTCCGAAAAAATAAAACACCTTTTTGGAATAAAACCATCTACATTTTTCAATACCGAATTAATTTATTCCGACGAAATTGGCGAAATGGTGTCGAAAATGGGATATAAAACCATGTTGGTAGACGAAGCAAAACACGTAATGGGCTGGAAGAGCCCAAATTACGTTTATAAACATGCTTATTTACCAAAATTAAAATTACTCGTGCGCAATTGGAAAATGAGCGACGATATGGCATTCAGATTTACTACTAATAAATTAACAGCAGAAAAATACATAAGTTGGATTTCTGCACTTCCCGAAGGTGAAAATATTGTAAATATTGGAATGGGTTACGACGCTTTCGGAATTGTTAATAGTCCGGAGACAGGTATTTTTGATTTTCTAAAAGCACTGCCTTATCACGCTATGGAACAGCAAATTGCATTTGTTTTACCTTCGGAATACACCAAAAAAGTAGATGCTGTCGACATTCTTTCGGTTCCTTATCCCATGAGTTGGGTTGGCAAAGATAAAGATTTAACTCCATGGACAGGAAATGACTTACAACAAGAAGCTCTTAAAAAATTGTATGCTGTGAGTGAGCGTGTTAACCTTTGCAACGATAAGCCGTTACAACGCGATTGGTTGCTGCTTCAATCGTCCGACCATTTCCGATATATGAGTCATAAAGATGCTTATGGCTCGACTTACGAATCGGCTTATGATGCTTTTATGAATTATATGAATGTGCTGGCTGACTTTTTGGAACGTGTGGAAGCACAATATCCAACCACTATCGAAAACGAAGAACTGAACGAGTTGCTTAAAACAATTAATAATCAGGAATTAACAATCGTTACTTTAGAGGAAGAAATAAAGAAATTAAAATCAAGAAAAACGGCAAAATCGGAGTAATAATTAGCGTATGAAAGCAATGATTTTTGCTGCCGGACTTGGTACGCGTCTCAAACCCATTACCGATACACTACCCAAAGCACTTGTTCCAATAGCGGGAAAACCGTTGTTGGAACATGTCATTTTAAAACTGAAAGCTTCGGGCTTCGACGAGATTCTTATAAATATACATCATTTTCCCGACCAAATAATTGATTTTGTTAGGGAGAATCATGCTTTTGATATTCGAATTGAAATTTCAGACGAACGAAATATGCTCCTCGATACAGGTGGTGGCGTAAAAAAGGCAGCCGCATTTTTCGACGATAATAAACCTTTTTTGGTTCACAATGTAGATATTTTATCCAACATCAATCTCACCGAACTTTATAATCAACATTTGCGTACCAATCCTTTAGCAACACTTGTTGTTAGTAGTCGAAATACGTTTCGCTACCTGCTTTTTGCCGACGATATGCGCCTCTGTGGCTGGATAAACGAAAAAACGGCAGAGACAAAACCTGCCGATTTGCGCCATCCCGAACGATATAATAAATTGGCTTTTTCGGGAATACAAGTACTTTCGACACAAGTTTTTGACTTTATGGATTCATATCCTGATAAATTTCCAATTATGGATTTTTATTTGCAAAATTGCCTGAAAAAAAACATATTAGGTTTCGAACCCTCGGATTATAAAATGTTGGATGTAGGTAAATTGGATGTGCTTGATGAGGCAGAAAGGTTTGTGATTTAACGTATGAGTAATTTTTTTAAGTAAATTGTTTCTTGAAATTTATTCAACTTAAATTTGAATTTGCTAATGTATAGGGCATGGAAATTTTTTGTACCTTTGTGCCTTTCAAAAAAAAGCTGATTTTATGCAGCGATTTTCATTCGAAAAAACTATAAAACTCATAATTACATGGCTGTTATTAAACCGTTTAAAGGTATTCGTCCTCCGAAAGAATTAGTTGAAAAAGTGGCCTCGCGCCCTTACGATGTGTTGAACTCCGAAGAAGCCCGCACAGAGGCCGAAGGCAATGCAATGTCGTTGTACCACATTATCAAGCCCGAAATTGATTTTGAAAAGGGAACCGACGAACACGAAGAAAAAGTGTACAACAAAGCGCTCGAAAACTTTACTAAATTCAAGTCCGAAGGTTGGTTGGTGCAAGATGAAGCGGAAAAATACTACGTGTATGCGCAAACCATGAACGGCAAAACGCAATATGGCTTGGTTGTTTGTGCGCATGTGGACGATTATATGAACGAAAACATTAAGAAACACGAACTAACCCGTCGCGATAAGGAAGAAGATCGCATGAAACACGTTCGTGTAAATAATGCCAATATCGAACCCGTATTTTTTGCTTATCCGCATCAGGATGAATTGGATGCAATTGTGGCTGAAGTAATTAAAAGTGAGCCTGTTTATAATTTTGTGGCTTCGGGCGATGGATTCGGACATCACTTTTGGATAATTGATAATGCAGAAACAATTGCACGTATTACCGAACTTTTTGCTGAGATTCCTTCGCTTTATATTGCCGATGGACATCACCGTAGTGCCGCTGCAGCACTGGTAGGTAACGAAAAACGCCTCCAAAACCCAAACCATACCGGCAACGAAGAGTACAATTACTTTATGGCGGTTTGTTTTCCCGATAATCAGTTGAATATTATTGATTACAACCGCGTGGTGAAAGATTTGAATAATTTGACCGATGAAGAGTTTCTACAAAAGCTTTCGGCAAATTTTGAAGTCGAAAAAATGGGAGCCGACATTTATAAACCAAATAAATTGCACAATTTTGCGTTATATCTTTCGGGCGTTTGGTATTCACTAACTGCCAAAGTGGGTAATTACAACGATAATGACCCAATTGGCGTGTTGGATGTAACCATTTCGTCGAACTTGATTTTGGACGAAGTACTCGGAATTAAAGATTTACGAAGCGATAAACGTATCGATTTTGTAGGTGGAATACGTGGATTGGGTGAGTTGCAAAAACGAGTGGATAGTGGCGAAATGCGTGTAGCGCTAGCACTTTATCCGGTTTCGATGAAACAGTTAATTGACATTGCCGACTCGGGAAATATCATGCCTCCAAAAACTACCTGGTTCGAACCAAAATTGCGCTCAGGCCTAGTGATTCATGAGTTGGTGTAAATTTTTTAACCACAATAGGCACGTTAGTTTATTTTATAAAACATATTTTTTATTTTTCTAATGTGCCTATCGTGGTTTTTAATTTCTTATTTTTATGAGGTATTCAAAAATTCTATTTTTTATTTTATCGGTTGTGTTTCTTCTTCAGGGATGCAGTACGGCAGCGCGTTTGAAAAAGGCTGATAAGAAGTATGATAATGGTGAATATTTTGCGGCCGCAGATCTTTATAAGCGTTTGTATTCGGGCATTTCGCCCAAAAACAAGGAAGTGCGGGCGCGTGTTTCGTATAATATAGCCGAATGTTATCGAATTTTGAATTTTTCGCTTGCCGAGCAAAATTATATCAATGCCATGCGCAATGGTTATCCCGACTCTATCGTTTTTTTACGCTATGCACAAGTACTACATCGGAATGGTAAATACAAAGAGGCTGAGAAAAATTATACTGTTTATTTGAAAAAGGACAGCGCTAATGATTTGGCAATCAATGGATTGAAAGCTTCTGAAATTGCCGATACTTTCAAAAAGCAACCCACAGCCTACAAAATTAAATTGTTCGATACCTTTAATTTTCGGCGAAGTCACACTTTTAGTCCTGCCTTCCAAGATTTAGATGGCGATGCGCTCTTTTTCACTACAGATCGGTCGGCAAATAAAAAAACTCCTCGCAAAAATACGGGCATTACAGGTCTATCTGTAAGTTCCATTTATTCGGCTCGTAAAAATGCAGCTGGAAAATGGGAAAAGCCAGCCCCACTTGCCACCGAAGATAAAACGGTAATTACCGAAGATGGTGTTACATCATTTACAAGCGATGGAAACACGATGTATTTTACGCGTTCGAGGCAACAAGCAAATTCCGATTCGGGAACCGAAATTTTTGTTTCGAATAGAGCTGGTGGAAGTTGGAGTGCAGCCAAAAAAGTGTCGCTGTTTAAAGATAGTACTATCTCGGTGGCACATCCTGCCATTTCGCCTGACGGTATGACTTTGGTTTTTGTTAGCGATGCTAAAAATGGAGTAGGAGGAAAGGACTTATGGGAAGCAAAATCTGTTGGAGGCGAGTTTAAAGAAATTCATAATTTTGGAAAAGAATTTAATACCGAAGGCGACGAAATGTTTCCTTCTTTTCGGCACGATGGTTCGCTGTATTTTGCATCCAATGG
>CAMDNO010000117.1 GCA_945902955.1 Porphyromonas cangingivalis | reverse complement strand
TTTGGGATTGAGAACTTTAGAAATGATATTAGTAGAATAAAGTGCAACCCCAAAAATTTTGATCGGATTGGTTATGGGAACATTAAAGATATGATTTTGTTTTATACTAAATCTACACAACCAATATGGAATGAACCACGAGAAAAATATACCGAAAAAGATATTGAAAAATTATTTCAAAAAAAAGATAAACAAGGGAGAAGATACACAACAGTTCCAATTCATGCTCCAGGCGAAACTGAGAATGGCAAATCAAATCAACCATTTAAGGGTATGCTTCCTCCAGTTGGAAGACATTGGAGAACAGATGTTGAAACATTAGAAAAATGGGACAAGGACGGTCTTATTGAATGGTCGGCAAACGGAAATCCACGTAAAATTATTTATGTAGACGAACGGGAGGGTAAAAGAGTTCAAGATATTTGGGAGTACAAAGACCCACAATATCCAGACTATCCAACTGAAAAAAATGCTGATATGTTAGATTTAATTATTAAAACATCTTCGAACGAAAACAGTATTGTTTTAGATTGTTTTTGTGGTTCAGGTTCAACTTTAAAAGCAGCTCAATTAAACGGTAGAAAATGGATAGGAATAGATCAGTCTGAATTATCAACAAAAATTTCTCAAGAAAAACTGCGTGGTATCGAAGGTGATCTTTTTAGCTTAGCCCCTGATTTTGAAATCATTCCAATTAAAATGCTGGAAGTAATTTAAAAACAAACATGGAAAAAGCAATAATAAAAATTGGAATTTCTCGAGCCGTACGACTAAGTAAATCTATTCTCGAAAAATACAATATTAAGGAAAAAATTGAAATAGCACATAAAAAAACAGGTATTATTTTAAAACCCAGAAAAGCACCTCGAAAAGGTTGGGCAAAAGCTTTCAAAGAAATGCATAAAGCTGGCGATGATGAGTTATTACTAAATGATGTTTTTGAAGATGAAACATTCGAATTTCTGAAATTAAAAAATGCAAAGAAATAATCAAACAAACCTTTGTAGATTAAAAACAAAAAATATATGACAACCGAACAACACGAATCGCGATTCGACCTACCACGTAAACAATGGATAAAAGCCATTTTTTGGTGTGTAATTTATATTCTTTTTATAGCTTGGGTAGGTAACTATTGGTGGTTGGTAGGACTTCCGGTAGTTTTCGATGCATTTATAACTCGCTATATTCCATGGACTTGGTGGAAAAAATCAGAGAATAAGGCTTTTCTGGCCGTTATGGGTTGGGTAGATGCTATTGTTTTTGCATTAGTGGCAGTCTATTTCATAAACACTTACGTTTTTCAGAATTATCAAATTCCGACTTCGTCGCTTGAAAAGACATTGCTTGTAGGCGATTTTTTGTTTGTGAGCAAAGCAAGTTATGGTCCGCGCGTGCCAAACACACCGCTTTCGTTTCCATTAGTACAACATACTTTTCCGATTATTAACACCAAATCGTATATCGAAAATCCACATTGGGATTACAAACGCTTGAAAGGTTTTGACTCTATCGAACGTAATGATATAGTTGTATTTAACTTCCCTACGGGCGATACGGTAGCTGTAAACGTTCAAAATCCGGATTATTATGTGAGTTGTTATCTGGAAGGATTGTCTGCATTACAATATTCGCAACAGGATAAAAAACCAACAGCAGAAGAATGCATGGCTGTTGGACGTGAGATTGTACGTTCGAATAAACAGAAATATGGCGAAATTGTGTATCGCCCTGTTGACCGCCGCGAGAATTATGTAAAACGCTGCGTAGGTATACCCGGCGACCGTATTGAAATTAAAAATAATCAGATGTTTATCAATGGTGAAAAACAGGAAGAGATACCCGGAGTACAATATAATTACTTTGTGCAGACTGATGGAACGCCTCTAAACAAAGTGATGGATGAACTCGAAATTAGCATGGAAGACCGCATGATGATTGACAATATGCAATATGCCGAAGGAATAAAATCACTCGGTTTCGACCCACAATATCCGCTGTATCATTTCCCAATGACCAAAGAGGTTTACAATGCAATTTCGAAAACGCCCGGTGTACTGAAAATTAAGATTGAAGAAGCGAATGATACCTATATTTATCCGTTAGGTGATACAAATGGTTGGAATCGCGATAATTACGGACCAATTTATATTCCTAAAAAAGGAGAAATTTTAAAACTAAATGCCTATAATTTCCCAATTTACGAACGAATAATTCGTGTTTACGAAAACAATACATTGGAAGTGAAAAATGGCAAATTTTATATTAATGGCAAAGAAACCACTGGTTATAAATTCAAAATGGATTACTATTGGATGATGGGCGATAATCGCCACAAATCAGCCGATTCGCGCTATTGGGGTTTTGTGCCCGAAGATCATGTTGTTGGTCGACCTGTTTTGGTTTGGCTGTCATTAAATAAAGATAAAGGTTGGTTTGATGGAAAAATCCGCTTCAATCGTTTCTTTAAAAATGCTGAAAGATGACCCCCAACCCCCTAAAGGGGATTTTGGAGTAGTTTTATCAACAGCTTATTTAGCTCCAATAGATTATTATTTTTTGCTAAATAAAGCTTCGGAAATTGTTTTAGAACAAAAAGAATACTACGAAAAGCAAAGTTACCGAAATCGATGTAAGATACTTTCGGCCAACGGAATACTCGATTTAAGTATTCCGGTAGAAAATTCGGGCAAAATGCTGATTCGGGACATTTTGATT
Source organism: Porphyromonas cangingivalis (assembly GCA_945902955.1). Taxonomy (GTDB): domain Bacteria; phylum Bacteroidota; class Bacteroidia; order Bacteroidales; family Paludibacteraceae; genus Paludibacter. The sequence continues at coordinate 10,938 of CAMDNO010000117.1, read as the reverse complement.
TCGGAACACGCAGATTGGCAAACCAATCATTGGCGTGCTATTGAGTCGGCATATAATTCGAGTGCATTTTTCGAATATTACAGCGACGACTTACGACCGTTTTACGAAAAAAAATGGAAATACTTGTGGGATTTCAATTTGGAAATTCAACAAAAAATGATGGAATTGTTTGAAATTGAGAAAGATATTCTAATTACTGATTGCTATTTATCTCAATACGAAAACAGAACCGATTACCGCAATCTAATACATCCAAAGAAAGAATCACTTCACTTTTCAAGGCCTTATTATCAGGTATTTGAACAAAAATTCGGGTTTTGTACCAATTTAAGCTGCATCGATTTGCTATTTAACATGGGACCCGAAAGTCAATTAATATTGGGTATTAGTTAAAAAATTAAATTATACGAATATGGAATACGGAATTAAATGTATTGGGTTGCTCACTTCAGGAGGCGACTCACCAGGTATGAATGCAGCCATTCGCTCGGTAACACGTGCAGCTATTTTTAACGGCATACGTGTAAAGGCAATTTACAGAGGCTACAAAGGATTGATAACGGGTGAAATTGTAGAGTTTCAAACCCAAAATGTAAGTAATATTATACAACAGGGAGGCACAATTCTTAAAAGTGCTCGTTGTCAGGAGTTTCGCACACCCGAAGGACGTAAGCAAGCTTTCGAAAATATGAAACGCGAAGAAATTGATGCACTTGTGGTTATTGGTGGCGATGGCACTTTTACGGGTGCGCGAATTTTTGCTCAAGAGTTTAATGTACCCATCATAGGTTTGCCCGGCACTATCGACAACGATTTGTATGGCACAGATGCTACCATTGGTTACGATACGGCTATGAATACAATTGTGGAAGCAGTAGATAAAATTCGCGACACTGCATCGTCGCACGAACGCTTGTTTTTTATCGAAGTAATGGGACGCGATGCCGGTTTTTTGGCACTCAATAGCGCAATTGCATCAGGCGCCGAAGCAGCTATCATTCCAGAACGAGAAACTAAGGTTGACCAATTGGAACTACTGATTAAAAACGGTTTTCGTAAATCGAAAAATAGTAGCATTGTGCTCGTTGCCGAAAGCGAAATTACAGGTGGCGCGAACGGATTGGCCGAACGTATGCACAAAGAACATCCCGAATATGATGTGCGTGTAACAATTTTGGGTCATATACAACGTGGTGGTTCGCCGTCGGCTTACGACCGCATTATTGCCAGCCGCATGGGTGTAGCTGCCATAGATGCTTTGCTAGACGAACAACGCAGCATTATGATTGGTATTGTAAACAACGAAATTGTTCACGTTCCTTTTACAAAAGCAATAAAAGACGATAAACCAGTAGATGAAAATTTATTGGGAGTATTGCAGATACTTTCGATATAGTCTGCCCCAAACCCCTCCCGTCTTCGTCGGGATAAATTACGGGGCTTAAAGAAAGACCATTCGGGACTAACCCACATCCCTTCCGTTAGCTATCGGGAGAGATTGGGGCTGATTTTAATATACTTCAACACATCAAAATAATGACTCCAAAATCCATCCTTTTCGTTTGCATGGGAAATATCTGCAGGTCGCCAATGGCCGAAGGTGTTTTTTTGCATATACTTAGGCGAGAAAAGCATGAAAGCGATTTCGTGGTTGATTCGGCAGGCACTATTGGCTTCCACGCAGGTGAATTGCCCGATAGCCGAATGCGTATACATGCCGCAAAGCGTGGTTATACACTCGAAAGTCGTTCAAGAAAAGTAACCCGTCAGGATTTTGAAAAATTTGATATGATAGTGGCGATGGACGATGCCAATTACGATGATTTGTGCGATTTGGCAAATTCGGAAGAAGAGAAAAATAAAATTGTTCATATAACAAATTATTGTACGAAACATAAAGCCACACATATCCCTGACCCCTATTACGGAGGCGAACAAGGTTTTGAACATGTTATTGATTTACTGGAAGATGCATGTGAAAATCTTTATATGAAACTAATTAACCAATCAGCAGATTAACGAATTAACGAATCAACCAATTATCAATGATAAGTTATTTACAAATAGAACATCTCACCAAATCGTTTGGCGATTTATTGCTTTTCGAGGATATTTCGTTTGGTATATCCGACAATCAGCGGGTAGCGCTAATTGCCAAAAATGGAACCGGAAAAACAACTTTACTGAATATCCTTTCGGGAAAAGAAGATTACGATTCGGGAACAATATCGTTTCGACGCGATTTGCGAGTGGGCTATTTGGAGCAAAGTCCCGATTTTCCGAAAAAACTTTCGGTGATTGATGCTTGTCTTCAAACTGACAATGAGGCAGTTCGCACAATTGCCGACTACGAGCATTGTATGTTGAGCGAAGATCATAGTCAGTTGGACGACATTATCAGCCGCATGGATTTGCACAAAGCGTGGGATTACGAAACGCGCATAAAACAAATTCTGGGGAAGCTCAAAATAACCAATTTCGAACAACAAATAGGCGAACTTTCGGGCGGACAGCTCAAACGAGTTGCTTTGGCAAATGTGTTGATTAGCGAACCCGACTTGCTAATTTTGGATGAACCCACCAACCACCTTGACCTCGAAATGATTGAATGGTTGGAAGAATTTCTGAAACGCTCGTCGATGTCGCTGCTAATGGTAACGCACGACCGCTACTTTCTGGACAGGGTTTGTACCAATATTATCGAAATTGACCATCAAGGGTTATATCAATACAACGGAAACTACTCGTACTATCTTGAAAAACGACAAGAACGCATCGAGAATTTTAATGCTGAAACGGAGCGAACTGTAAATATTTACAAAACAGAATTGGAATGGATGCGCCGACAGCCACAGGCACGTGCCACCAAAGCAAAATCGCGCATCGAGCGCTTTGCTGATATTGAAGAGCGTGCCAAACAACGCCGCAACAACGACAAAGTACAATTGGATGTAAAAGCCAGTTATCTGGGCTCCAAAATTTTCGAAGCCAAATACATTTCGAAATCATACAACGATTTAAAGATATTAGAAAATTATTATTACAACTTTGCCCGTTACGAAAAAATGGGAATTGTTGGTAAAAACGGTACCGGAAAATCCACTTATCTAAAAATGCTTCTGGGCGAAGTAAAACCCGATAGTGGCTCGTTTGATATAGGCGAAACAGTGGTTTTTGGCTATTATAGTCAGGATGGATTGGCGTTCGACGAACAGATGAAAGTGATTGATGTAGTGCGCGATATAGCCGAAGAAGTGCATTTGGGAAATGGTAAAAAAATGTCGGCTTCGCAATTTTTATTGCATTTTTTGTTTACCCCCGAAACACAATATAATTACGTGTACAAATTGAGTGGTGGAGAAAAACGACGCTTGCATTTGTGCACCGTTTTGATGCGTAATCCAAACTTTTTGGTGTTAGATGAGCCAACCAACGACCTCGACATTGTAACACTAAACATTCTTGAAGAATACTTACAATCGTTCAAAGGATGTGTAATTGTGGTAAGCCACGACCGCTATTTTATGGATAAAGTGGTGGATCATTTGTTGGTTTTTAATGGAAATGCGGAACTTAAAGATTTTCCGGGCAACTACACCGATTACAGGGAGTGGTTGGAGATTGAGGAAGAGATACCCCTTACCCCTAAAGGGGAATTAAGAGGAAAGAGCCAAGAACAAAAACTGCCCCTAACCCCTCCCGCCAATAGCGGGATAAATTGCGGGGAACAGAAAAACGCAAAACCTGAAACGCAAAATACGAAACGAAAATTGACTTATAAAGAGGAGAAGGAGTTTGAAGCTTTGGAGTTGGAAATACCTGCATTAGAAAAAGAAAAAGCCGAAATTGAAAATCGGCTTGCTTCAGGCATTTTATCCACCGATGAAATAATGAATGATTCCAAAAAGCATAGTGAAATCAATGAGCTAATTGAAGATAAAACTATGCGTTGGTTAGAATTAAGCGAGATTTAAAATTTGAGTAAAAAAATGCCCACTTATTTGCTTACTTAATTCTACTTTACTAAAATTGAACACAACTAATAGTAAACCATCCCGATAGCTATCTCGGGAACACAATAGAAAACAAAATATAAAAAAATTTTAGAGCACAATAGATAAATACCTGAAGGTATTTTAAGAGATTTTACTCACTTTTTAATGCTTAAAGTATTTACCTATTGTTTCTATTGTTGTTTAATCTTTAATTTGGTAAAGTAGAATTAATTGCTTATTTAATTGTTCAACGGGATTTCAACAGTGATTAAAGTCCCGAATCCGGGTCCACTTTCAATTTTGAGTTCACCATTAAGTATGGAAACACGCTCTTTCATGCCTATTAACCCATAAGTATTACCCTTTTTATTCGTTTCGAGATCAAAACCAATTCCATTATCGAAAATACTCATCATAATATTTCGATTATCATGTTTGATATTAAGAGTAACTTTGTTTGCTTTGGAATGTCGAACAATATTTATCAATGCCTCCTGCATTAATCGAAACAACGATAACTCGACATGCGCTTTAAGTTCAATTTTATCAACATTGGTCGAAAATGAGGTTTGAATATTATGACGTTCGCCAAATTCGGTAAAATATACTTGCGTAGTATCAATAAATCCCAGAATTTCAATGACATCCGGGCGTAATCCTGAAATAATACGCAAAGTAGTTTTCAGGGTGTTATCTACCATTTCGGTAATTTTCGCAAATGCATTTACCGTATTTTGCATCGAAGCCAATTCGTAATTTTTGGATATTTCATTTTTAAGAATCCCAACTTCAATTTTTAGTGCAATCAGAATTTGACTCATTTCATCATGAATTTCACGAGCCAAATTTGATCTCTCTTCTTCGTTTATCGACTGCAAATGTCCTGCATAGTTTTTCAAATCTTTTTGATATTCCCAAATTTTAGCTTCGTTCTTTTTACGTTCTGTAATGTCTCTACTCACTATAAAAGCATGTGTAAACTTTCCCGAAGTATCATATTTCAATTTTACATGATCTTCTTTCCAACAATACTCGTTGTTGGAACAATAAATTTTGTAATTGTAAATCAAATCCTCCTTTGAGTGATTAATAGCATATTCGAAAGCCGTTTTTATATTATCTCGTTCGGAAAGGTGAATTAATTGAAAGTAATTCAAACGACGATACGAAACATTTGAGTCAGAGTTTTTCAAACTATTCAAAAACACGGGCGAAGCATACGTAATATATTGTTTTGCATCTATTATTAAAATGCCATCAGATGTGTTTTCGGCAATAATTCGATATTTTTCTTCGCTATGGCGCAATTCATTTTCGAAAGCTACTCGGTCGGAAATATCTACATTGTAACCTTGAAAATATTCAAATTGATTTGATTTGTCGAAAACGGGAACAACATGGCACCAGAAATTTCGAAATTTGTTAGTGCTGTTTTTAAGTCGAATATCAAAATCGAATGGTACCCTATTTGATAAGGCATTGTTCCATTTCAACATAAAATGATCTAAATCGTCGGGGTGAATAGAATACTTCCAAAGCGAAAAGTCTATACGAGTAACATTTGTGAGGCCCAAAAACGTCTGCATAGCCAAGTTTATAAACGTAAAAAATCGGCCATCAAACTTCCAGATATGATTGGGCGAATTCGATACTATATTTTGTAAATCTTGTTGACTTATGGCAAGTGCAACCTGGGCTTGTTTCTGTTCAGAAATATCAGTAAATGCAGTCATGTAAAGAATTTCACCATTCTTATCATGACATGTGCTTTCAATTTTCACTTCTTTAACCGTATTACCCGAAAGCAATTTTAGTTCGACGGTATCCGATTTTTTAAACTTTTTAAGTTGTTCGAAATGCAAATAAAAATTATCCTGCGTAGTGCTGTGAATGTAATTTCTAATGGAAGTATCTTTTAGATTATTTTTTTCGACCTGTATTAAATTTTCAAAATACTTGTTAGTTGAAACAATTAAATAGTCTTCTGTAAAAATAACGTATCCAACGGGGGCATTTTCTATTAACTCACTCAATTCGTCTCTGGTTTGCTCCAGATTATTTTGAGTGGTTCGAAGTTCATCATTTTGAAATTCTAATTCTCGGTAATAAATACTTAGCTCCTCCAGCAACTGTTGCTTGGACGAATTTTCATCAAAATGTTGAATCTTATTTTCTTCCAGTGTTTTTTCGATTACTGAAATTAAATTTTTTTGCATCTCTTGTATCATAAAATCAACAAAATAAAAATTATACTACCTGTTGCAAAATCTGAAAGTAATAATAAAATGTGAAAGTAATTATCTAAAAATTAATTTATAATTTCTTTGATAATCGCTCCTCCAGCAAAGATTGCTTCAATTGCTCGTTTTGGATAGATAAATCATGTTCGATTTGTTTAAGTTCTGTTACATCAATTACAGTTCCAATCAATTTCAATGGTTTTCCATTGGTATCACGCACGGTAATTTCACCTCGGTCGTAATACCAACTATATTCGCCCGATTTGCGACGAATACGATAAGTAGTAACCCATGCCGAAGTAATACCTTTGAGATGATTACTCATTACCTCCATAGTGTATTCATAATCATCGGGGTGAATTAAATCACAAATTTTATACACATTCGTAGGAAACTCTTCAACGGTATAGCCTATCATAGTGGCTTTTTTGGGGTCGAACAATACTTCACCACTTACCAAATCCCATTCCCACCAAGCCATTTTACCTACATTAAGCGACTGATTAAGCCTTTGTGTAAGTAGTTCTACTTTTTTCTGTTCATTTTTGAACCTATTAATGCTTACAAAAGTAATAAGAATTCCATCCACAGCATTACTTTCGATGCGATAAGGACGGATACGCACCAAATAACAATTATCATCAACATCAAAAAACTCGGACTCTAATGGTTGTAAATTTTCTGTTACTTTAAGTACATCTTCCATAATTGGCTGATTGTAATTAAAGCTCGAAATGTGAGAAATAGGCCGCCCTATATCACCTAAAATAATGTTCGTAATGCGCGATACGGTAGGTGTGATTTTGCGTATACATAAATTTCTATCCAAATAAATCGCTCCTATTTCGGTGTTATTGAGCAAGTTATTCATGTCGTTATTCATACGTTCCAACTCTTCTATTTTGAGCTGAAATTCAGAATTTACCGTATATAACTCTTCGTTAACCGATTGAAGTTCCTCATTGGTACTTTGGAGCTCTTCATTCGAAGCAATTAATTCTTCGTTGGACGATTGCAACTCTTCATTTGAAGTTTCCAACTCTTCGATTGTAGCTTGCAAGGCCTCTTTATTGAATTGTAATTCCCGCTCGAGACCTGAGATTCTTTCACTAATATCGTCGGTTAATTGAATCGTATTGTATTTATTTTCTATATCATCTTCTTTATTTTTAAATTCGAAAACAATTAAATTATAAAAATTCTTTTCAGTTTCAATAATATGTCCTTCGATTCGTATCTGATTGGAATCCAATTCTTTGATAGTAACATAACCTTCGGATTTTAGTGACACATTTTGCTTTCGAAGGCGACGAATAAAGCTGGATACATACTTGCCCAACGAATCAGGAAGAATGGCATATAAGTTTTGTGTAAATCGACCTTGATTAATTACCGCAAATTTATTAACATCACCAATAATTTGTACAATATTATCATTCAAGTCGATAATAATTGAAGATGGCATGTAAATTGGCAAAATTTTCTCAAGCAAGTTCTCACTTTTAGCTGAAATTAGATTGCGGTTTGGATAGATATTAGTTTCATCATTTTTTTTACCGCTATTGAGTGCCAAACCCAATTCTCTCGAAAACTCGGGCTTAAAACCAGGCTTTTGTTGATAAATTTTATTTTTTGCATCCACCGACTGAAAAGCATCTGTCAATTCGCCAATAGACTCACTGCTACCCATAAAAAGATAGGAATTGGGATTTAAGCTATTGTAAAACATACTCAGAATGCGAAACTGCACTTCTTGTTTGAAATATATAAACAAGTTGCGGCAAACAATCATGTCTAACTTCGAAAAAGGAGGATCTTTGAGTAAGTTATGAGTAGCAAAAACCACCATACGGCGAATAGTTTCTTTCACTTGATAGCCACCTTCCATGCGATTGAAGTACTTTGCAAGCAACGCAGCATCTACATCTACTAAAATATTATCGGGATAAAAGCCCTGACCAGCAACCGAAAGAGATAAACGATCGATATCTGTGGCAAATATCTTTACTTCAATATCATATCTCATTGTTTCGATATATTCGGCAAATAAAATAGCCAGCGAATATACCTCCTCGCCAGTAGAGCAACCTGCCGACCAAACTCGTACAATTTTGCTTTGACAATTTAATAAATTAGGAATTACTTTTTCGTTTATATAATTAAAAGCCTCCTGATCGCGAAAGAAGCGAGTAACGCCTATAAGCAAATCACGATACAAAATATCCTTTTCTTTATCCGATTCCGAAAGTATCAAAAGGTATTCATCAATTGAACTACAGCGATTTATACTTACACGCCTTTCGAGCCTACGAACAATTGTATTGCTTTTGTAATACGAAAAGTCGATGCCACAGAAGTCGCGCAGAATCATAGTAATCTTTGTCAAATTATCTAAATCGCGCGATAAAATACTTTCTGAAGTATTATTTTTTTTAATTAATGGATGTTTTACATATTCGAGAAGCACTTCGGGCATTTTATCCGGCGCTAAAATGTAATCGACCACACCAGTGGATATGGAACTTCGGGGCATTCCATCAAACTTGGCAGTAACCTCATCTTGTACCATTATCATACCACCAGTTTCCTTTATAGCGCGTATACCCAAGGTGCCATCGCTGCCAGTGCCTGATAGAATAATAGCAATTCCCTTTTTACCTTTTTCGTTGGCAAGCGAGCGAAAAAAGATATCAATAGGCAGATTCAAGCCCTTTTTCAGGTTGTAATCTTCCAAAAAAAGTTGATTATGAAAAATAGATAAGTTTTTGCGGGGAGGAATAAGATAAATACAATTCGGCTCCAATTTCATTCCATCATCAATGATAAAAATCTTCATTTTGGTTTGCCGCGCCAGCAGTTCGTCCATCATGCTGCGGTAATCGGGCGAAAGATGCTGAATAACAACAAATGCCAATCCATTATCAATAGGCATCGACTTAAAAAAATCTTGTAAAGCTTCCAAACCACCAGCTGAAGCACCCACACCAACAACGACTAACTCGTTATTATTCAAGCCATTATAAAAATCTTGCTTGCTTTTCATACAATAAATTAAAAAAAATAGAGGTTAACAAAAAAGCTCCAAATTGATTTCGTTAAATTCTATAAATATTGTTTGTACATTTATATTTGATTCACAAAATCAAACAATTCAATTGTGATACAAATATAAATAAATTTTTAAAATAAAGTATGAAATATTAAATAAATATTTATTATTCTGGTATTTTCACGGTAATTTTTACTCCTTTGCCAGGTTCACTCCAAATATCAACTGTACCATCGAGTAGATATGCACGCTCTTTCATACCTGTTAAACCATACGAATCGCTTCGTTTTTTTAATGCTAAATCGAACCCTACACCATCGTCGATAATTTCGAGGTAAATTGAATTGTCTCTAAAGCCTAATTCAACAGTTAGATTTGTTGCTTCGGAGTATTTGGAAGCGTTGTTAAGCGATTCCTGCAAAATGCGGAAAAGTGCCACAGCTTTTTCGGGAGGTAGGTCTACGCCTTCGGTATGATTAATAAACTCACATTTAATAGGTTGACGTTCGTTGAATGCTGCAATATGTTCTTTAAACGCCTCTACAAGTCCCACCATATCGAGCAATTCAGGACGCAAATCGGTCATTATTCGGCGAGCGCTTTTTATGCTATTATTTACATAACTTTCGAGCCGTTTAAATTGTTTTGTAAATTCTTCGACTGCTTCATCGCGAACAAACTTTTTGGATTTAACGCCCAACATGCCTAAGTCGAACTTGATAGCCACAAGCACTTGCCCCAAGTCGTCGTGAATATCGCGCGCTAAATCTACACGCTCCTCTTCGCGAACAGTTTGCAGGTGAGCAGCAAATTCTTTAAGCTGAGTTTGATAATCTAACAATTCCTTTTGCGCTTTTATTCTATCCGAAATGTCGATATTAATACCTGCAATACCAAAAATTTGATTTTCAGCTTTGATGGGGAATACAATTTGCTGAAAAGGAATTGGCTTCCCCTTTAAATTATATTCAAGTTCAATATTTACAACTTCACCATTAAATGCACGTGCATTATTCTGTTTCCATTGATCACTTACTTTTTTATCTAATAATTTATAATCGTCGGGCGATTTACCCAGTATTGAACCAAAAGAATCTTTGAGTTTACTATTTTCGAGAATACCAATACTTTTTGTATCACGTGCCCAAACCCCAAAAGGAATATTATCAATAAAATTTCGCAATAACGACTCACTCTTAAAAAGCGCTTCTTGCGCCTCCCTACGAACCGAAATATCATTCATACAAAGCAACAAACGCTTTTCGCCCTCGCTTTCGATTAGCGAAGTAGATGCAAGCATTGTTACATTTTTGTGTTGATTTCCACGTACAACAGTGGTTTGATAATCAATATTTTTATGTTCTAAACCAGTTTCGAATGTATCAACCAAAGCATGACGCAAAGAACAGCTGCCACAGTTGGAACTAAAACCACAACCTGCAGGATTGTCGAGCGAATTAATACATCCAAACACATTACCACAAGTATTAATATTTGCCGTAAGCTTAGCAGGGTCATCAATAAAGGTATTCAGTGCATTGTTCGAAAATAATATTTGAGCCTTTTCGTTTACTACACACATCATAACTGGTGCATTATCGTAAATTGCTTTTAATTCTCGGCGATTTTTCTCAATCTCTTCGCGTGCTTGTTT
>CAMDNO010000116.1 GCA_945902955.1 Porphyromonas cangingivalis | reverse complement strand
AAAGGTGCAGAGCACCGAAATATGATATTATTAATAAGATATTTCGGTGCTCTGCACCTTATAGATAATGCTACAACAATTTGCTACAAATATAATGGTGCTCTGCACCTTAACCCATTGAAACGTTATGGAGCCTTTATTTTTTACAACTCCAAATCTACATTATGCAATTCCACCCAAGGCAAACCTTGAAGGTTTAGCTGCTCCATAAATGGATCGGGATTAAATTCTTCCACATTATAAACGCCGGCTTTACGCCACAATCCTTTCATAAACATCATGGCTCCAATCATGGCTGGTACGCCTGTAGTGTAACTTACGCCCTGTGTTCCTGTTTCTTTGTAAGCCGCTTCGTGACTGCAATTATTATAAACGTAATATGTTTTTTCTACACCATCTTTCAGTCCCTTAATGCGGCAACCAATCGATGTCCAACCGGTGTAGTTTTCGCCTAAATCGCCCGGATTAGGGAGTACAGCTTTCAGAAACTGAATCGGAACAATTTTCACCCCATTGTATTCCACTTCGTCGATACGCGCCATACCAATGTTTTGAATTACACGCAAATGCGTCAAGTATTCCAGTCCGAAAGTCATCCAAAAGCGTGCACGTTTGATGGTTGGGAAATTTTTCACCAATGATTCCAACTCTTCGTGGTAAATAACGTATGATTCTTTGGGTCCAATTTCGGGATAATTGAGCGGTTTGTGAATTTCGTGTGGTTCGGTTTCAACCCATGCACCATTTTCCCAATACTTGCCTCGTTGCGAAACTTCGCGGATATTAATTTCGGGATTAAAATTGGTAGCAAAAGCTTTTCCATGATCGCCAGCATTGCAATCGACAATATCTAAATACTGAATTTCGTCGAAATGATGTTTGGCAGCATAAGCCGTATAAATACTGGTTACTCCCGGATCGAAACCGCAGCCCAGAATAGCAGTCAGACCAGCTTTTTCAAACTTATCTTTGTATGCCCACTGCCAGCTGTATTCAAAATGCGCTTCGTCTTTCGGTTCGTAATTTGCTGTATCCATGTAGTTTACACCCGCTTCGAGGCAGGCATCCATGATAGTCAAATCTTGGTAGGGTAACGCCACATTGAGCACCAATTCGGGCTTGAAAGCATTGAACAAAGCGACCAATTCAGGCACATTGTCGGCATCTACTTGTGCAGTTTTCACTTCCACACCATAGCGATTTTTTACATCGGCAGCAATAATATCGCATTTCGATTGTGTGCGACTTGCCAACAAAATATCAGTAAATACATCCGCATTTTGAGCTACTTTGTGAACAACAACTGTTCCTACGCCTCCGGCGCCAATAATCAATAATTTTCCCATTTTTATGTTTTTGAATAGTTTTTTTTAATATCTAAACCGACATTACACTTTCTAATTTTTGGCGCATTGCTAAAGCAGTTGCTCTTTCGGCTGTATCTTTTGCGGAATCTGCCATCGACTGTGCAAACTCATCGGGATTTTCGTTGATAAGAAGTTGCATCTTCAAATCAATATTATCACGTTCTTTATCTGTTTTTGAATTGCAGAACGCTTTTTTTAACACATCAATTTCTTGTTTCATACTGAATTTGTTACTTTATATTCAATAAATTGAAGGGATTTTTTTAATGACCAATTTCTTTTAATTTTTCAGTAATAATCTCAATCTGCGCATCAAAGTATTCTTTAACTTGTTGCGATCTTGAAGCTACTTCTTTTTCTTTTTAATAAGAAAGGAAAAAAAGTAATTCTTTTTCAAGTACCCTTTTCTCTTTTTTAATTTCATTACTCAACATAATAGTAAGTCTAATGATCTAATCGTGCAAAGACAATTCAGCTTTGTGTTACTGACGTTATATTTTTAATCATAATGATATCTACAAGCGTAAACTAAAATGGATTGCTCTTTTACTTGATAAACAAGTCGGTGTTCGTGGTCGATTCTTCTCGACCAATAGCCAGCCAAATCAAGTTTGCCCTGATTTCATTTGCTGAATGGACTCAAACAATCTGTCGGCATTTTTCTTTGAACTTAACAAATGCATTGTTTCGATTAAAGAATTATATTCTTCGAGCGAAATTAAAACTGAACCAACTCCCGATTTGCGCTTTATTATAAGCGTTTCATTATCATTTTCTACTTTGTCAATAAATCCCTTTAAACCAAGTCTGAATTCTGAAAAATTTGTTGCAATCATAGTTTAAATATTATCATGTACTTAATTAAATACAAATATAGATACATTATTTCAATAAAAAAACCATTTAATCATTTATACCCGCTGCACAGAATTAACTTCCTTAATTTTCTTAATATTTTTGCAAAGCAGTTCAATATCTTCGGTATCGTGCACGGTAATTGAAAATAATCCTACAAAAATACCATCATTTGTATCGATCGTAATTTTGCTTATATTTCCACCAAATTTTTCGGAAATAACTTTCAAAATATCAATCATAACCCCTTGTTTATCAATTCCCTTTATCTCAAGCGTTTGAATAAACGAAAGTGCTTTGTGAGTTGCCCAATCTACCGAAATTATTCGTGATCCGTAACTCGATTTCAGTTTAGCAGCCTCACGACAATTGCGCTTGTGGATATAGAGATTCTCCTTTTCGTCGACATAGCCAAGAACATCATCCCCCGGAATGGGCATGCAGCATTCGGCTAAATGATATACCGTCCCTGCATATTCTTCGGTGAGTAGTAGTGTTTTTTTGCGATCAATTTTGTTTATCATTACCCCATCAATAGGCACAGTTTTAGGCTGCCGACTATCAGAGATACCTCCAAAAGGCATTTTGAGGTATTTTATAAAAACATTTTGATCTTTTGGTTTAAATGTAATTTTGGCTATTTCGTCGAGATGAATCAATCCACGCCCCGCTTGCAGGTAAAGCGTACTGCGGTCGGTGAAATTGAAGTGATTCATAATTCGGACAATAATTTCATTTTCGGGTTTCAAATTTTTATTCGCCAATATCTCCTCAATCATGCGTTGTCCGTCGGAAGTAATTTGCTTCTCTTCTTTTTTGAAATACGCACGCAATTTCGATTTGGCACGAGCGGTCGACACGTAATTGAGCCACTCGGGCATGGGCGATTGCTTTTTGGTGGTAATAATTTCAATCTGGTCGCCACTTTGAAGTTTGTAGCTTAGTGGTACCAATTTGTGATTTACTTTGGCTCCAATACATCGAAGTCCAAGGTCGGAGTGTAATGAGAATGCAAAATCGAGTGCAGATGCACCCTGTGCTATTGTTTTAATTTCGCCTTTGGGTGTAAAAACAAAAATTTCGGAGGCAAAAAGGTTGAGTTTGAAGGTGTCCATAAAGTCGATAGCGTTCGGCTCCGGACTTTCTAACAATTCTTTTATGGTTTTCATCCATTTGTCGAGTTCCGAAATATCATCGTCTTCGCCCGACTTGTATTTATAGTGCGCCGCCAATCCTTTTTCGGCAATATCATTCATGCGTTTACTCCTAATTTGCACTTCTACCCAACGCCCAAGAGGTCCCATTAATGTTACATGAAGAGCTTCGTAGCCATTTGCTTTGGGGTTGCTCACCCAGTCGCGAATGCGTTCGGGATGCGGTTTAAAAATTTCGGTAAGTGTGGAATAAAGCATCCAACACTGATCTTTTTCGCTTGTTCCCGGTTTTGGTTCGAACACAATACGGAGCGCAAGCAAATCGAAAACTTCCTCGAAAGGGATATTTTTCGAATTCATTTTGTTCCATATCGACGAAATGGATTTAACTCTCTCTTTCAGGAAGTAAGAGTAACCCATTTCGGCTAATTTTGCTTTTATAGGGCTTGTAAATTCGTTGAAAAACTGCATGCGAGCTTCCTCATCGACAGCTAATTTTTGTTCAATAAGCTGATACTTATCAGGATGTTCGTATTTGAAACTAAGATTTTCGAGTTCTGTCTTGATGCGAAATAAGCCAAGGCGGTGTGCAAGAGGAGCATAAATATAATTTGTTTCTCCGGCTATTTTAAATTGTTTGGCTGGGGGCATAGAACCCAAGGTTCGCATGTTGTGAAGTCGGTCGGCCATTTTTACCAACACCACGCGAATATCTTCGGACATGGTGAGCAGCAACTTTCGAAAGTTTTCGGCCTGCTCGGATGCTTTTTCAGCAAAAATACCTCCCGAAATTTTAGTAAGGCCATCAACAATTTGAGCAATTTTTGGAGTAAAGAGGTTCTTAATATCTTCAACCGTATAGTCTGTATCCTCCACCACATCGTGGAGCAAAGCCGAACAAATAGAGGTTGAACCCAAACCAATTTCGCGTACGACAATACGCGCCACAGCCAGCGGGTGCATGATATAAGGTTCGCCCGAACGACGCCGAATGCCTTTGTGAGCAGCATGTGCAAAATTGAATGCTTTGGTTATAAGCTCAATATGTTGGCGGTGATTGGTATTTCGATAATCTTCGAGCAGAGATTCAAATTCAAATTGAATCTGCTCTTCTTCGGCAAGTAATTTTTGTTCATCGTTCTGCGTCATAATCAACAATTTTTAAAACTAAATTATTATTTGGCGGTCGACAATTTGTATCCCGCCCGCTGCCAACTTATTATACCATCGTTAAGATCAATAATCTGTATTTTTTTTGTGTCAAGTCCTGAAATTGCTACTTTGCTCCGGTTACCACTACGGCAGTAAAACGCAACAGCTTTATTTTTGGCAGTAATAGTTTTCATTTTAGCAGTAAATGAATTATCGTACAAATCAATGTTGATAGCACCGCTAATATATCCCTGCGAAAATTCACCAGGTGTACGCACATCTATCAAAAGATATTTGCCGCTATCAATTGCTTTTTTAAATTCGCTTGCAGATAAATATTGAACATTGGAATCAGTTTGAGCACATGAAGTTATTGAAACAAAGAGACTCAAGATTAGAAAAATTTTAAATTTTGACATAAAATATTGTTTTATTGTTTTCAATTAGCATAACAAATAAAAAAAAATAATGTTTAAGTCCTTGCATTTACACAGATAAATATCAGAATATCAACCCTGTATAGTATATCAGCAATCTTTCTTATATTTGTACCCAATTCGATTTCAAATATAGTTTGAAAGTTTGATTTAATCAGTATTTGAAAATAGCTTTTTTCATAAAAATAAATAAAATGCTCCCTCTTGCCGACGAATACCATTTGTATCTGAAACTCGAAAAAGGACTTTCGCCTAATTCGGTGGATGCTTACGAGCGCGATTTGAATAAATTAGTTGTATTTTTGGCCGATGCTAAAATTTCGCCCATAGATGCCACAACTCCTGTTTTGCGCGATTTTGTTATCGAAATTGCCAATGTGGGCATTCATCCACGTTCGCAAGCGCGTATTTTATCGGGCATAAAATCCTATTATCATTTTTTGGTATATAAAAACAAACTTGACTATGACCCCACAGAATTATTGGAAAGTCCAAAAATCGGGCTTTACTTGCCCGAAGTGCTTACTGTTGAGGAGATTGACGCCTTAGTTCAAGCAATAGATTTGAGCAAACCACTTGGGCAACGCAACAAAGCCATTGTCGAAACGCTTTATGGATCCGGCTTGCGTGTTACGGAATTAATTAGCCTTCAATTGTCGCGGCTTTATATAGACGAGGGTTATATGCTGGTGGAAGGAAAAGGCAGTAAACAGCGGCTTGTACCGCTTTCGCCAACGTCGATTGTGCAAATAAAAAACTGGCTGATAGACCGGAATTTATTACAAATTAAAAAAGGAAACGAAGATTATTTATTCCTCAATCAGCGTGGTGCAAAATTGACACGAGCCATGATTTTTGAAATTGTAAAAAATCTGACTGAATTAGCCGGAATTCATAAAAAAGTGAGCCCGCATACGTTCCGACATTCGTTTGCTACACATTTGCTCGAAAATGGTGCAAATCTTCGCGCCATTCAGCAATTGTTGGGGCACGAGTCCATTACAACCACAGAACTTTATACGCATATTGATGTAAAAATGCTCCGAAATACAATTATGGAATTTCATCCGCTAAATATGAAAAAACAACAACTATAAATTAATCAATTTAGTAATTCTACTTTGACAGATTAAAAATAACAATCAAATTATTTAGACAATAGTAACTTTAAGCCCTCCCGATTTCCAATAGCTTTCGGAACGGTATAAACATTACCAATTACAGTATGTACATAGCCTCTACATTGCATCTACATAGTAAGATATTACGCAGATGTTACGCAGATGTAATGCACATATTACGCACATATAATGTAAAACGATATTTATTAACGTAATATGTGCGTAATTTAATCATTTTATAAGCATAATATAAGCGTGTAATTTGTTTATGTATAAGCAATGTACGTCGAATGTATCAGCTTATTTCACTTTAATTGCTCCGAAAGCTATCGCATAGCTTGACGGCTATGCCCTAAAGGGGATGTATAATAGTTTCGTCTCTACATTAATATTTTTCAATTGCTAATCTGTCAAAGTAAAATTAACGGAGAAAAAATTTTTTAAGCATTAAACTATTTAAAACAAATCAAGTCTAAGAAATTTACTTTCTGTTAAAATTTTTCAGCAGGTGTTATATTTACTCAATTATACAAAATTAATTCTGTACATTTGACCGCTTAAATTCAAGCACTTGAGCATTTGTATAAAAAGAATCTCAGTTAACAATTAAATCGTATTGTCATGAAAACCTCAATTAGGTGTAAGTTATTATTTTTCATAGTTGCATTGTCAACAGCCTCTTACGCTGCCGTAACTCAGGTATCAGCTCCTAAAAATCTTTATGATGTTGTAAATACAATGAACGATGGAGACATTATTGAGCTAACAAGCTCAGGAGGTGTGTATTATTGGTCGGCTCAATTAACTATTTCAACTGACAAAGCAATTACCGTTCGAGCAAAAAGTGGCTTGGCTGTTCGCCCCAAAGTTGTTTTTTCGGCCAGTACTGGTGGATTTTTTCGCCATAATGCATCATTAAATATTCCGTCGACAAAAAGCTGGACATTTGATGGAATTGAATTCGATGGTTATAATCCTGATGCGAGTTATTATGCTTCCAATTTTATATTTTCAAACCTTGCATCGCCCAATTTTGGAATAAATATCAAAATAAACAATTGCATTCTTCGGAACTTCAGCAGTCGTACTATTTATTATCAGGGTTCGGGTAGTAATACAAATCCCGCAACTGCCCATGGTGGCGATATTGAAGTTACAAATACCGAATTTAGAGATATTGGAACTGGCGTATTGTATTCCAACAATGTAGTATTGTATAGCCCTAATAATGTAAAGTTTACTAATTGTCTATTTTTAGGTCCGAGTTCAAACGGAAGCAGCGCCGTTTTTTTATATCTAAATGCAGCCAGCTACAACAGTTATTCCATCGACCATTGTACTTTTGTAGAGTCGGATCAACGTGAACTTCAATTAAGAAATCCAGCCACGACAAGTTATATACGTAACTCGCTGTTTGTAAACAGCACAAACGACAATACTGCAAATATTTACAATGCCACACTTGCTTCCAACTGCGGCATATTTTACACCGCTTCAGGCAACAAAAACACTATTTATCCTTTAAGCACAGCTGTTCGAACTGCCAATCCTTTACTTGACGAAAACACCGGCATCGCTCAAGCTGCAACCTACCTCACGGGAACAACCGACGGTTTACCAACCGGATTTTACGGAAATCAAATAAGTACATCCGAAAATACGATTAGCGATTTAAGCTATTCGTTGGGTAATGGACCATCAATTGCCAAATCGTTTGTAGTATCGGCTACTCGCCTCACAAACAATTTATTAATAACACCACCTACCAATTTCGAACTCTCAACATCCTTGTCAACGAACTATACAAGTTCGCCGCTAACGTTAAATCAAGTGGGTGGAAACATTACAAACACCACTATTTATGTTCGCCTGAAAGCCGGATTGACTGATAATTTATACAATGGAACGGTAAATATAACATCGAATGGTGCAGCAGCCAAACAAATAGCTTTGTCGGGCACAATAGTGAGCAAGCCAACACTTTTTACATCTACAAATTCGATTGCCGGATTTACTTATTCGTTAGGAAGCGGACCTTCAGCTCAATCTATGTTTACTCTAAACGGCGCAGGATTAAATGGTTCTGTTACACTTTCTGCCCCCACAGGATTCGAAATTTCTTTAAATTCGGGCACTCTGTTTTCGGGCTCTAACTCCCTCAATGTATCACAAATTGCAGGAAAAATAACAAATTTGAATGTTTTTGTACGATTAAAAGCCGGATTAGTACAAAACAATTATTCAGGAAATATAACCTTTACATCAAACGGAGCCGACACAAAACAAATTGCACTTTCGGGTACAGTATCTCCGGCTCCTGCAGTACTCATTGTATCAAAATCCTCGCTCACAAACTTTTCGTATATCTTTGGAAATGGACCTTCGGGTATTCAAACCTTTAGTGTTAATGGTACTGGTTTAACTGCCAATATCACAATTACAGCGCCACAGGGCTACGAATTATCAACCTTTACCGGAACTTCATTTCGAGGATTACCGGTCATTACACTTACACCCTCGAATGGTAGCATTTCGCTGACAAACATTTATGCCCGATTAATTGCAAACTTAGCCGTTGGGACTTATGAAAATAGCATTACAATAGCCTCAACAGGTGCTTCAACGAAACAAATCAATCTATTGGGCTACGTTAGCGAAGCCACAAGTGTTACCCTTTCGGCAACAAAAATAAGTGGTTTTGAATATACTTTAAACAATGGGCCATCAGCCGAAAAATCTTTCGACATGACAGGCGTAAACCTTGGCGCATATATAATAGTATCGGCACCCGCCAATTACGAAGTTTCAACTACAAATGGGGCAAATTTTTCGGGATCGGGGCAAATACTGATAGACCAAGCCGCTGTTAACGGACAAACTTTACGCATGTATATCCGGCTTATTTCCGGCTTGTATGTGGGTACTTATTCGGGCAATGTAACAGTAAGTTCGAGTGGCGCACCAACCAAAACAATTGCACTTACGGGTAATGTATACAATCAGTTGGTAGTAGCAACCGATCCTGCATTTTACGAATCGCGCTTTAGTGGCGCCTACACGTTAAGCAACAAATGGATTTTTTCAAAAAACACAAATAATTACACTTCTGGAAATGAACTGATTGCAGCATCCGGAACTGCTCGTGATATGGCTGTACGCAATGGTAAAATGCTATTTATCGACCGAGGTAACAAACAAATTGTAACTGTAAATGGCGAAACAGGACTTAAAGAAACGCCTGTGGTATTGAACCCAAGTTTATTTACCTACATAGGTAGAAATGTTGCAAATACGGCCGACAGCACTTATACTGCCGGTACACTAACATTTAACAATATAAAAGTGGACGCTTCGGGTACTGTTTTAGTTGGTAATTTGATAACTTCGAACACGCAACGTTTCCAAATATACAAAATAGATATGGCAAGCGGAAATGGCACTTTGCTCATCGACCAAGCCAATTTAGCTACTCTTTTCCCGCTAGCTACTACATTACGCTTCGATTATTTTGGCGTATGGGGAGATGTCAATACAAATGCTGTAATATTCGCTCCCAATGGGTCGACATCGGCTATGGAAGTATATAAATGGGTTATTTCAAACGGTATCGTTGGTACACCTACCGTTATTAAATTAGATAATTCAACTATTGGAACAGGTTTCACCGGTTTAGAAAGCTTAGGTGGCAATCCGCACATTTTACCTATTGCTGCCGACAAGTTTTATGTAGATGGTGGTGCCACCTACCCCACTTTAATTAATGCCTCCGGTAGTGTTTTAGATGGATTTCATCGCCAACCATCGGCATTAAATGACTCGGTAACAATTGCTGGACAAAACCTAAGCATGAACCCCGGAAATAATGGTGTTTTCGAATTTAATGTGGGCGAAAAATACTTTATGGTAACATCGGCTACCAATACCACTATAAGCCCGGCTTCGTCATTCCGTTTGTTCAAATTTAAAGATGCCTCTAAATCGTTTTCCGAAATAGATTGTCTTTGGACATTTCCACAGGCAGGAATGGGCTCAGCTTCAAACGCCTATCGAACTGCTTTGCCCGTAGTTGTTACAAATGGTAACAGTGCAAAAATCTATATTTATTGTGGCGAAAATGGTTTCGGCATGTACGAAATGAATGTAAATTCACTTTCGACTGATATAGACAACAAGGATGCTGATAAATTAAAAATTCGTTACGAAGATGGGAAACTGCATGTCAATCAATTAGTGAAGCGATTGGAAGTTTATTCACTTTCGGGACAGCTTATAAATGCCATTTCGAATAATTCCATATTAGATGTACCAACTACCCAGGGCGTGTATATTACGAAAATAACAACCACTGAAGGTAGTATTATTAATAAAAAAGTTATATTTGACTAATTTTTTGCATAAAAAGTGCATTTTTAAAAAAAGAATTGATTAATTTTGATTGAGATTAATTTGAATTGTTTATATTTGTGGCGTAAAAAAAAATGACTGAAATAAACGGTCGAATATACTAACTAAAAAATTTTTTAACATGGAACAATTAGTAAACAAAATCAATGCTGAATTTGCAGCATTTGCATCTGATGCAAGCTTACAAGTAGAAAAAGGCAACAAAGCTGCCGGAACTCGTGCACGCAAAAGCTCGTTGGATTTGGAAAAACTTTTGAAAGAATTCAGAAAAGTTTCTATCGAAGAGTCGAAAAAATAAGACTTGGGATTTTAAGACTTAAAAGGAGTTGTTTGTTAAATACAAATAACTCCTCTTTTTTTTATTGCATTCCCATTAAAACTTTAAAATCAATATATAATGAATTGGAAAAAATTACAAAACGGCTCCGATATCCGGGGAGTAGCTCTCGAAGGAGTAGCGGGCGAAGAGGTTAATTTAACACCCGAAGTGGCCACAACTTTAGGAAAAGCTTTTGTGCAATGGCTACGAAATAAGACTTCGCAAACCTCTGTTTCAGTAGCAGTTGGCACCGACTCACGCTTATCGGCCACAGTTCTGAAAAATGCATTTATTGCTGGCTTAAATCAGGCAGGCGCCAAAGTATACGATTGCGGATTAGCATCAACACCGGCTATGTTTATGACAACCATAACAGGCGATAAAGCAACTACTGCGGGCGTAATGATAACTGCCAGCCATTTGCCATTCAACCGCAATGGATTTAAGTTTTTTACTGCAAATGGAGGACTCGACAAAAAAGACATTTCAGAAATTTTGCAATTAGCTGAAAATAAAGCTTACAGCGATAATTGTGAAACTACGCCGATAAACTCATGGTCGTATATTGATGAATATTCACTGTTTTTGGTCGATTATATTCGCCGAAATGCCAATATTGAATCCAATTATGAGAAACCACTGCAAGGTCTGAAAATTAGTGTGGATGCCGGAAATGGTGCAGGCGGATTTTTTGCGTCGAAAGTGCTACAACCGCTTGGTGCCAACACCACTGGAAGTCAGTTTTTGGAGCCTGATGGCCATTTTCCGAATCACGTTCCCAATCCCGAAGACAAAGACGCCATGCAGTCGATTTGCGATGCCGTAGTGCGCGAAAAAGCTGATTTGGGAGTGATATTCGACACTGATGTCGACCGTTCAGCCATTGTGGATGCCAACGGAAATCCGATAAACCGCAACGCCCTTATTGCCATGATTTCGGCAGTTGTGCTCAGCGAACATCCCGGAAGTACCATTGTTACCGACTCCATTACCTCCGATGGCCTAACAACATTTATCGAAACAGAATTGAAAGGCAAACATCATCGGTTTCAACGTGGCTATAAAAACGTGATTAACGAATCTATCCGATTAAACAATGCCAGTGAGGAAAGTTGGTTAGCAATAGAAACTTCGGGACATGCAGCGCTGAAAGAAAATTATTTTTTGGACGATGGAGCTTATTTAGTGGCAAAACTTTTAGTGGAAGCCGCAAAACTAAATGCGGCAGGAAAAACCCTGACTAATTTAATTGAAAAATTAAAGCAACCACTTGAAAGCGAAGAGTTTCGTTACACAATCAGCGAAGAGGATTTTGGCAATTTTGGAAAAAATGTGTTAGCTGAATTAGCCTCAAAAATAGCCGGCATACAAGATTGGGAAATTGTAAATCCAAACTACGAAGGAATACGGGTTCGTTGTACAGATCCTAACGAAACAGGTTGGTTTTTGCTGCGTATGTCGCTCCACGACCCTGTAATGCCGTTAAATATCGAATCGGAAGTAGTGGGTGGAGTTGAGAATATTGCTGCTAAGCTGCGGAATTTGTTGAAGGAGTATGAGGGATTGAAGATAAGATAAATGGATAAAAGAAAACACCCCGCAAACTAACTATTTAAATTACCAAGTTGCGGGGTGCAAATACTATTTTGAATAAAACTTTCACTTTATAGCACCTCTTCTTTCCACTCTACAATATTTCGTTCCTCTTTCGAGAAGTTTATGCCAATCAATGTAATTGGCTTTCCATCTGACAAATAAGGTGTTGCATAGCCTTTTTCTTTTATTTGAGCTAAGGCAATGTCGGCCGATTGATTCATTTTGAACTCGAAAATGTAAATGTGATCGTGGTTTACAATTACCGAATCAATGCGCCCGTTATTCAGATGTACTTCGTTATGAATAGTAGCACCCAATAAGCGGAAAACAGAGAAAATAATATTCTGATAATTCTCTTCCATATCCGAACGATGGGTGTATGGAATGGCTGCAATATGATTGAATAGCAGACGTTTTAGCTCAGGTGTTTCATTGGAATGTAGCGCCATTTGCATTCTAATAATTTCGCTGGATACAACTCCCAAATTTCGTTCGGAAAGCGAACTAATGAGGTGTTTTTCAAAAGCCGTTTCAATTTCCATATTCGGAAAATTTAGATAATAAAGCGGTTGATTCATAAGTGTTTCGACACGGTCAATAGTCAGATAACCTGTCTGTAACAGAAAAGGAGCCGCTAACATATTGGTTACGTCAAACGATTCGAGGGTAACAGAATCTACCGGTTGACGAATGGTATCGAAAAAGTCTATATTCTGCCTTTTCAATACTTTAAAAACAAATGCTGGACTGCCAGTAGAGAACCAGAAATTTGTAAATTCACCGCCTTCATTTATAAACATACCCAACGAAACCGGATTGTAAACCGTTACTGCATTTTTATGAAATCGGAATCCATTGTACCACTGTCGTATCGTTTCTCTATATTCCTTTCGGTCAATCTTATTTTTGTCGGCAAGTTCGTCTATTCTTTCTCCAAAATAAAGTTCCACGTCCTCTTGTGTGTAACCATACATGGTGGCAAATTGCTCACTCATAGTTATATCACGCAGGTTATTGAGTTTTGAGAATATCGACACTTTCGAAAATTTGGTAACGCCAGTCATAAAAACAAATCGCAAATGTTCGTCGGATGCTTTGATGTTAATATAGAAATTCTCCAACACCTGACGAATTTCTTCGATATGTGGTGCATAAATATTTTCGACTAAGGGCTTATCGTATTCGTCAATCAGTATTACAAGTTTACCAAGTTCTTTGGCTTTATCGATAAGCTCAGCAAACAAATATCCTGCAATTACACCATCAGACAATTCGATACCTAATTCGCGTGCATTTTCGTGTAATATCATGCAAAGTCCTTTGTTTAATAACTCTGCCGACGAACAATCTGCTTTCGAAATATTCAGAT
>CAMDNO010000115.1 GCA_945902955.1 Porphyromonas cangingivalis | reverse complement strand
ATCCTTATGGGACGTTTAGAAGCTTTTGCTATGGGTAATAAGCCTTGGGAATCGTTTGTAGATGGATTGGGTAATGGCTTTGGTTATGCATGGATATTGGTAGCAGTTGCATTTTTCCGCGAATTGCTTGGTTCTGGCTCATTACTTGGCTTTAAAGTAATACCGCAAGCATTTTACGAAGCGGGTTATGTAAACAACGGGCTTATGATTTTGCCTCCAATGGCATTAATATTAGTAGCTTGCATTATTTGGGTTCATCGTTCACGAAATAAAGAATTACAAGAAAAATAATATGGAAAACTTAGCCAGTATATTTGTTAAGTCGATATTTGTCGACAATATGATTTTTGCATTTTTTCTCGGCATGTGTTCGTACCTTGCCGTATCGAAAAAAGTAAGCACATCGCTTGGTTTGGGATTAGCAGTGATTTTTGTGTTAGCAATCACACTTCCGGTTAACTATTTATTAGAAAATTATGTGCTTAAAGAAGGTGCATTAGCATGGATAAGCCCCGAGTTGGCAAAATTAGATTTAAGCTACTTGGCTTTTATACTTTTCATTGCCGTAATTGCAGCCATAGTTCAGTTAGTGGAAATGGCCGTTGAGAAATTTACACCTTCGTTGTACGCTTCGTTAGGAATATTCTTACCGCTTATAGCTGTAAACTGTGCCATTATGGGTGGTTCGTTATTTATGCAACAAAAAGCATTTGCCACATTGGGTGAAGCCACAACTTATGCCTTAGGTTCTGGTGTGGGTTGGCTGTTGGCAATTGTAGGTTTAGCTGCCATTCGCGAAAAAATGGAATACTCAGATGTACCTGCTCCACTCAGAGGATTAGGTATCACATTTATTACAGTAGCTTTAATGGGCATCGCTTTTATGGCTTTCTCTGGTTTAAAAATCTAATTAAAAGGCAAGTTCATTAGCCAATTCAACGAAATAAATAAATCAACTCATGATTTTAGCAATAAATCCAACAATGATTATCACCAGCCTTGTAGTTTTTCTACTGGTGATTTTACTTTTAGTAATAGT
The DNA here is from genome assembly GCA_945902955.1 of Porphyromonas cangingivalis. Lineage (GTDB taxonomy): Bacteria > Bacteroidota > Bacteroidia > Bacteroidales > Paludibacteraceae > Paludibacter. The sequence goes on along the minus strand of CAMDNO010000115.1, from coordinate 12,900 downwards.
TTTGCTTGTAGCCAAAAGGTATTTAGTGGCATCAGGCGATGTAACTATTACCATTAACGGTGAAAAACAAGTAGTAGCAGAGTCGGGAAGCACTTTGCTAAACACCTTATCCACTCAAAGTATATTTCTTCCATCGGCTTGTGGTGGTGGTGGTTCGTGTGCACAATGTAAATGTCAGGTTCTCGAAGGTGGTGGCGAAATTCTACCTACCGAAACGGTGCATTTCTCGCGCAAAGAAATTAAAGACCATTGGCGTTTGGGGTGTCAGGTAAAAGTGAAGAATGACATGTCTATACACATGGAAGAGTCAATTTTGGGTGTAAAAAAATGGGAATGCGAAGTTGTTTCGAATCGTAACGTGGCTACTTTTATCAAAGAGTTTGTTGTTAAACTACCTGAAGGAGAAAAACTTAATTTTACATCGGGTGGATATATTCAAATTGATGTTCCGGAGTACGATTTGAAATTTACTGATTTTGCCATCGAAGAACAGTTCCGTGGCGATTGGGATAAATTTAAAATGTGGGATTTGGCCTGTAAAAACGACGAAGAAACTATGCGTGCATACTCTATGGCCAACTATCCTGCCGAAGGAAATATCGTAATGTTGAACGTACGTATTGCTACACCTCCATTCGACAGAGCTAAAGGTGGCTGGGCAGATGTAAAACCAGGATTATGTTCTTCGTATATTTTCAATTTGAAACCAGGAGATAAAGTGCAAGTTTCAGGACCATTCGGAGAATTTTTCCCAATCCTGAATTCGAAAAAGGAAATGCTTTATGTAGGTGGTGGAGCAGGTATGGCACCACTTCGTTCGCACGTATTGCATCTATTAAACACACTGAAAATTTCAGACCGTAAAATATCTTACTGGTATGGAGCTCGTTCGAAAAAAGAAATTTTCTACGAACAGGATTTCCGTAAGTTAGAAGCTGAATTCCCTAATTTCACTTTTAATATTGCCTTGAGTGAACCACAGCCCGAAGATAATTGGACCGGCATGGTTGGTTTTATTCACCAAGTTATACACGACGAATATTTAAGCAAACACGATGCCCCTGAAGATATTGAATACTACATGTGTGGCCCTGGTCCAATGGCTAAAGCGGTAGAAAAAATGCTTTGGGATTTAGGAGTTCCACGCGAGAATTTAATGTTCGACGATTTCGGAGCATAAAATTTTTGAAAACAAATTTCAATAATAAACGCAAATTTACACAGGTGAGTTTGCGTTTATTATTTTGATAAAACTCTCATTTTGTAATTTATATTCAAATTTGATTGATTGTAATTTAATATTGTTATTTTTGCAATGAAAATTCATTAAAATCAAATTTATTATGAAAGAATACTCTTATGACGAATTGCTACACAAAGCAGCATCGTATTGCTCTATTTCAGAACATTGTATATCGGATGTTGAACTTAAATTGAAAGCATGGGGAGTTGTATCAGATAAATCGGATAAAATAATTGACAAATTAATAGAACAGGATTTTATCAATGAAAAACGCTTTTGTGTGGCTTTTGTGAAAGATAAATTCCGTTTTAACAAATGGGGCAAAATCAAAATTTCGTTTGCACTAAAACAAAAAGGATTAGAAAACAGCCTGATTACAAACGCTCTAAACACCATCGACGAGGGCGAATACCAAGAAATGCTTGCCGTATTATTAAAAGCAAAACTCAATACCATAAAATGGGAATTCGAATACGAAAAAATGGGCAAACTGTTTCAATTTGCCCAAAGTCGTGGTTTCGAAAGTGCTGTGATTGATAAAGTGGTACGAAGTATATAATTCAAAATAACGGCCCCTAACCCCTAAAGGGGAATAGAAAATACTATAAACTATTTACTGCAAACTATAAACTATTCAAGGTTTTTCGGTAATACTTCCATAACGGTGATATTCGAATGTTACACTTTGCTCTTTGAGGTAATTCAACAACTCAATCCTTCCCTCTAACAGTGGTGGCTGCATGGCAATATATTTACCTAAGCGAGAAGCTTCGTTGTAAACAGCTTCCGACAATTTAGATGTACAAGTTCTTATTCGTTCAAATCTATTCATTGAATCAATAAATTCATTTTCGGATTGAATAATTACTGAATCGGTTGGAACTTGCGTTTTTACTAAATTAATTTTAATATCGTCTTTAGTTAAACTAACAATCAGAGGCGTTTTCGCTATTTTTGCTGCTGCCAATACCATTAAAACATCCGTTAAGCTATCGCTTTCGTAAATTCGGAAAAGCATATTTTTCAAAGGCAAATAACGAAATATATTTTGCTCACCCAACAAGTCGTGAATGTCTCTCTCAACCGAAAATTCGGTAGTATAATTTCTCAAATAAGATGCTACCGCCACTTCATATTTCAGTTTTTCGTCGCCACGCAGAATTGCCGCTGCAGTTTTGAATTCGCCTAATTCGAGAATCGTATTTATAGTGCCACTAATTAATTTATTTGTAATATTCACAAAGCAACTTACATAGTTCGGTCCGCCCGCTTTAATGCCACCACCAAATGCCGACCGTTTCATGCCCCCAAATGGCTGTCTGCTAACAATTGCACCGGTAATACCACGATTAATATATAAATTTCCGGCCTCAATTTTTTGTTTCCAAAGTTCGCGTTCGCTTTCGTCTAAGGTTTGTAAACCAGCAGTTAAACCAAATTCCGAGCTATTGGCCAACTCAATGGCATGTTCGAAATTTTCGGCACAAACCACTGATAACATGGGTCCAAATAATTCGTTCACAAAAGAATAACTACCTGGCTTAACACCCCATTTAACACAAGGTTTGAGAATATATTTCTCATTATCAACAAATTCAGGTTCAACTAACCACCATTCCCCCTCCTCAAGATCCGAAATAGCATGAAGTAATTTATCGTTCGAATTGGTAATCATGGGTCCAACATAGTTTGCACTATCCCAAGCACTCCCGGTATGTAAACTCGATACAGCGTCAATCAGCTTTTTCTTAAAATCGGCATCATTATATACTTCTTTTTCGAGAATAAGTAGCGAACACGCCGAACACTTTTGACCGGCATTGCTGAAAGCCGAAGTTACAATATTCTGAATGGCATGGTCGCGGTCGGCAGCAGCACTCACTATTATGGCATTTTTACCTCCAGTTTCGGCCGAAAGCGGACAGGTAGGATTATTTTCCAACAAGCGAAATGCGGTATCTGTTCCACCAGTTAGAATGATATGTTTGATTGAAGGATGTGCAGTAAGATAGTTCAATGGCTCACGACCGCTTGTACAAACCACTTGCAACGCATCTTTAGGCACACCAGCATCCCAAAAACATTTTGCAAACTCCCAAGCCACAGGCAAAGCTACTGTTGCAGGCTTGAGAATTACCGTGTTTCCGCCAGCCAAAGCGGAAGCAACGCCCCCCACAGGAATTGCCAATGGAAAGTTCCAAGGTGGAATTACCAATACAATACCTTTTGGTTTAATCTCAACTGTATTTGATGCTACAAATTTTTCCATCGAAATAGGATAATAACGACAAAAATCAATAGCCTCAGACACTTCGACATCGCCTTCGGCAAAAGTTTTGCCAGTAACTGCCGCCATGCAACCTATCATATCTCCACGCCGAGCAGACAACAAATTAGCCGTTTGAAATAAAATCTGTTTACGATATTCCAATGTAGATTTTCGCCATTTCGAAGTATCATTTTCGGCAACTTCGATTATTTGTTTCATAAGATTTAAATCCGATAAATTTGCTGTGTAAACACAAACCTTCTCTTCGGAATTATGATCAAAAAAATGTGTTTTATTTTCAGTTTCGAGCTCATTATTACCAATTTGTACTGGAATAAATTTTGGTGCGTCAGTAGGTGCTTTTTTCCAACGATTGCGAATATCATTTGCCCAAAGTCGGTTTTGCCTTAGGTCGAAATTGGTATCGGGTTCATTTGAAAATGTAATATAAGACGCCGCATGCGACGTCTCTACGAGATTACGATCCTGTATTCGATTTGGTTTAGCTACCAATTTATCTTTCAGAATAAATGCTTCCTGGAACTGATTTTTCAAAAAATTCCATTGTTTACTATCCACTTTCAAGTTGAACGAATAACTCAAAAAATTATCCACGCCCGTATTTTCATCCAAACGACGCACGAGATACGAAACAGCATTAAGGAAGCTTTCGTCCTTAACCACAGGCGTATAAAGTATAATTTGATTGCCTAACTGACGCATAACGCGGGGCAAATGATTAGCCATTCCTTCTAACATTTCGAAAGTTACATACCCTTCGCTCTTGTTTTGCTTTGCCAGCAAATAAGCATAACCAATACTAAAAAAGTTGTGAGAAGCCACACCCACATGCAACGCACGGGCATTTTCGGGCAATAACGCTCTGTCGAGAATGTGTAAGTAATTAGCATCCACCTTTATTTTGCTATCGAGAATAGGATTCTCCCAGCCTTTGAGCGACGACACAATACTTTCCATTTGTAAGTTTGCACCTTTTACCAAGCGCATTTTGAGTGGCGCTCCCCCTTCGGCAAATCGTTTGGTAGCAAAATCTAACAATTCTGTTTGCAAATTCCAGGCATCGGGCAAATAAGCCTGAATGACAATACCTGCCGTAAAATTTTTAAATTGAGGGTAAGTCAAAACCGTTTTGAATACATCAAGCGTCAATTCAGCGTCTTTGTATTCTTCCATATCGAGGTTTACAAATTTGGCGCGTTTTTCACCCTTATTGTCTACAAAAGGAAAATCAATTGCTTGTTGATAAATGCGTGCTAAGCGTTCGCACAAATCCAATTTATTGCGGTCGTAATTTAAAGCACTAATTTGCGCATAAATGCCCGAAATTTTTATAGAGATATAATTAATACGCGGATCTTTGAGTGCATCTAAGTAATGTTCGAATCGCTTATTTGCTTCGCCATCGCCGAGCACAACTTCGCCCAACAGGTTCACATTCTGACCTATGTTTTGTTCGTAACGAGCATTCAAATGACGGTTGAGTAACGAAGGCTTTTCGTTGATAATAACCTTAGCAGTATCGGATCGCAGGCGTTTTTTAAAAATTGGTACAGCAATAAAATCAAACCAATAACCAAAAGTGCTAAAAAGTTTGAGCATATAGGCATCCGACGAACTAAAAAACTCCGGCACACCATATTTATCAATCAATAATTTCATACGCAATGCCAAACGCTTATTGCTATGTATTTGCGACGATTCGTCTAACATTTTCGACAACAAGGTTTTATCATTCGGATTTTGAATCAGAATAGCATATTTTTTTTGCTCTTTCAGCTCTTCAACTGTAATTTCCTTTTCCGATTTTTCGAGAAACTGTTTTCCCCATTCAACTACCTCAGCAGCAGATATTTTAGATTCCATAACGCTATTTTTAAATTTTGGGGCGAAAGATACGTGTTTTTTTCGACATTTTTGTATTTTTATAGAAAATATCGACAAAAAAAAAGAGTCATCTCCTTTCGGAAATAACTCTTTTTTTGTTTTGTGCGCAGAATGGGATTCGAACCCACACACCGTAACCGGCACTACCCCCTCAAAGTAGCATGTCTACCAATTTCACCATCTGCGCAATACAATTATCAATGTATTAATTCCCGATTTATCAATTTCCAATAATTATTTATTATAATTGAAAATTGAGGAATTGAAAATTTAATTTTATCAAGTACCCAAAAGGGGACTCGAACCCCTACAGCCTTACGACCACTAGTCCCTGAAACTAGCGTGTCTACCAATTCCACCATTTGGGCAAAGATTTCGCAATAAATTAGAGAGAAAAAAAGCGAAACACGCCGTTCCGCTTAGCATTCAAAAGTGTTAAATTACAAGTTGAGCGAAAAACGGGACTCCCCGTCTGCCTTTGGCACGGGATAAACTTCTCGTCCCGTTTCAAACATTTGCTAAATTTGCAAGTGAGCGAAAAACGGGACTCGAACCCGCGACCCCGACCTTGGCAAGGTCGTGCTCTACCAACTGAGCTATTTTCGCATTATTAAAAAACTATTGCCAATTTATATAACCATTGCCAAGGTCGGTATGGTGTCCGATTCTTTTGGGGCAAGGTCGTGCTCTACCAACTGAGCTATTTTCGCATTATTAAAAAACTATTGCCAAGGTCGGTATGGTGTCCGATTCTTTTAGGGCAATGTTTTTTTTAATTGAGGTGCAAAGATACTTTTTTTCTAATAAACAAGCAATATAAAATTGAAAAAAAAACTGAAAATTTATAATTTTATTTTTTATACCTTTGTAGTTCGCTTTTTTAATAAATATGGACGAAAAAAACAAAGCAGATTTAAAAATAATATCAACAATTAGGGCACGATTTAAAAAAGGAATTTCTGATTATCAGCTAATTAACGAAAACGATCATGTACTTATTGGACTTTCGGGTGGAAAAGACTCATTGGCTTTGGTTCAATTATTAGGAGAACGAATGCAGATTTTTGCCCCCAAATTCAAAGTTACTGCTGCTCATATTTCAGTCGAAAACATTTCGTACCAGTCTGATTTGGAATATTTAAGACAACATTGCGAACAATACAACATTCCTTTTGTTCATAAAATAACGGGGTTTGATAAGAAGCCTGACACAACAAAATCGACTTGTTTTTTGTGTTCGTGGCATCGACGAAAAGCATTATTCGACCTTGCTGGAGAGTTGGGTTGCAATAAATTGGCATTGGGTCATCATTTAGACGATATTGTGGAGACATTCCTATTAAACCTTGTATATCAAGGAGCTACGGCAAGCATGCCGGTTAAATTGAAAATGGATAAGTTTGATATGACTATTATTCGCCCACTATGCTTGCTAACCGAAAAAGAAATGATAGAGCTGGAACGAATTGAAAATTATCAAAAACAAATTAAAAATTGTCCTTACGAAAAAGATTCTTCGCGAAAAGATGCAAAAAATTTGATTACCGAGTTAGAAAAATGGAATCCAGAAGTAAGGCAAAGCTTGTGGGCAGCCATGCAGAATATAAAGATAGATTATTTGCCTAAGAAGTAGTTATTTAGTTTGTAGTTTGCAGTTTGTAGTTAAGATATAATTAGGAATGAAGGTATTTCTCACTATCAGTTTATTAGTTATTTCGAATGTATTTATGACATTTGCATGGTATGGACACTTAAAAATGAAGGAGTTTAAATGGTTCGAAGCTATTCCATTAATATTGGTTATATTAATAAGTTGGAGTATTGCGTTTTTTGAGTATATATTTATGGTTCCAGCAAATCGAATTGGTTTTAAGGGAAATGGAGGGCCATTTACACTTTTACAACTTAAAGTAATTCAAGAAGTTATAACTTTGGTAATTTTTACCATCTTTTCGCTTATAGCATTTAAAAACGAAACTTTTAAATGGAATCATTTCGTTGGTTTTATATTTTTAGTATTAGCAGTTTATTTTATTTTTAAAAAATGAGAAAAAATATAATTTTTATAGCGTTTGCATTATTGTTAATCTCAACAAGATTAGAAGCAGTAAAAGCCTATCCTCATCCACTCACTGTAACACAGAATGATGGAACGACCATAACCATTCAGATGCATGGCGATGAACATTTTAACTACACAACTACCGAAGATGGCTATTTAATTCGAAAGGATGAAAATGGAATTTACAGGTATGCCAAATTTAACAATAATAAATTTGAGCTTTACAATCAGAAAGCTAACGACCTTGATAAGCGCAATTTGCTGGAAAAGCAATTGACAAATGAGCTCGAAAAAAATCCGGATTTAAGCTCCATTCTGCTTTCTCGTAGTACCCAACGAATGAAAAAAGCAAATACTAATACAACTGCGCAGAATGATTATCCCATAACAGGAAGTCCACGTTCGTTGGTAATATTGGTAAATTTCACCGATAAAAGTTACGTTGTACCCAACTCTAAAACAGCTTTCACCAATTTATTGAACGAAAAAGGTTATAGTACTAATGGTGGAACAGGCTCTGCTCGCGATTATTTTATCGAAAGCTCGTTCGGACAATTTTCGCCTCAATTTGATGTAGTTGGCCCTTTTAACTTGCCACAAAACATGGCCTATTATGGAACAAATGACACAAATGACAACGACCAAAATCCACGACAACTTATTATCGATGCCTGCGCGGCAGCCAATAATGGTGGAGTAGATTTTACAATTTACGACACAGATAATAACGGTATTGTAGATAATATTTTTGTTTATTATGCGGGTTTTAACGAAGCTGAAGGTGGGGCAGCAAGCACTGTTTGGCCACACCGCTGGAGTTTGGGAAACTACAACACTAAATTCGATAATAAAATAATTTTCGACTATGCATGTACATCTGAACTTCGTAGTTCGAGCGGCTCAAACATGTGTGGGATTGGAACTTTCGCACATGAATTTGGTCATGTATTGGGATTGGTTGACTATTACCACACCTCTGAAAACAAAAAAACCTTAGAATATTGGACTATCATGGATGCAGGTGCCTATCTAAATCAAGGTCGTACACCTCCCTCCTACTCTGCCTACGACAGATTTTTTTTAGGATGGCTTGCGCCAACAGAATTAAAAGCGCCACAAAATGTTAGCTTAGAACCTTTGTTATCAAGCAATAAGGCATTTTTGATTTCACAAAATGGAAACCATAATTTGAATGGAGCTAACCCTGTCTCATCTGAGTTTTTTTTAGTAGAAAACAGACAAAAAACAGGCTTCGATACCTATTTGCCAGCTGCTGGTATGTTAATTTGGCATATAGACTATAACGCATCTGCTTGGAATAGCAATTCACCCAACAACTATACAGGTACAACACAGACAACCAGTAGCCACATGCGCGTGTATTTGCAACCACTGAGTGGAAATACGACAACTCCCGGAACGGCTTTTACAACAGGCTCTTTTATTCCAACACTTTGGAATGGAACCAACATTAACAAACCAATTACTTCTATTGCTGTTACAAACGGAGTGGTTGATTTTCGATTTATGGGTGGTGGCGAAGTACCTATTCTTACTACCAAAGGAATTATTAATTCTTTTTCCACCGTTCAAGGGACGCCATCAGTGGCTCAGCAATTCAAAGTTGCAGGAAAATTACTGACATCAAATATTTCGCTTTCGTTTGCAACCAATACACATTTTCAAATGCGAAAAGCAACTGAGACCGAAAACGATTGGCGCAGTACTATTAACTTAGCACCAATAAATGGATTAGTTGACACAACCAATATTATGGTTCGTTACAACCCAACAATACCATCTTATAGTAGTGTGCATACCGATAAAGTACAGATTGCGGCAACAAATGCCGAAAATCAATTTATAAATTTAAGTGGAACTTCAACCAGAAAAGTATATGTGGTGCCGCCAGTTGCAACAGAGGGTACAGAGGTTTCGAGTGGGCAGTATATTGCCAATTGGAACGAAGTATTTGATGCAACAGGTTATTATTTAACTGCTTATTCCATGACCGATGGGACATCGACACTTACAGAAGGTTTCGATGGAGGTTTAGTAGCGCCTTTAGACTGGGAAATCACCGGAACTGGTGTTACTACATCAACAGCTTTTAGTGGTAATACTGTACCAGCAATTCAATTGCGAAAAAATGATGAATACATTCAAACAGAAAAATATCCTACTTATGCATCGGAATTAAGCTTTTTTATTAAGTCCATAGGTTCGAAAACAGGTATTGTTAAAGTAGAAGGTAATGGCGAAAATGGGTGGATAACTATTGCAGAAGTAGCTGTCAGTGATAGTTACTCAGCAACAAAAAAATACGATCTTAGAGCTTTAAAATTGATACAATTTAGATTAACCTATACTCAATCGGATGATTTTTACATTGCAATAGATGACATTTCAGTTTCGTTTCCAATAAAATTAGATTATCAATTAAAAAATAAATGGATAACCGAAACTAATGATACATTACGAAATCTAATTTCGGGAACAACCCATTTTTATAAAGTTAAAGCCAGTGATATTACATTAAATTCGGACAAGACAATAAAGTATAACAATATAACTGACTACTCCAACATTATAGAAGTGAATACATTAATCGATACAAATAAAAAAACGTTGCGAGTAGAGCGTATTGCTAACACAACAGAAATATGTGTATTTTTGGATAATAAAGACAATCCAATTCATATCTACAACACATCCGGACAGTTGATGGTATCAATAATGCCAACCGATTTAAAGGTAAATATTTCTGCTTATCTTAAAAAGCATAATTTATACTTAATAATGTCGGGAGACAAATCAAATAAAGTCGTTTTTTAATTCACAAAAACGAAAAAATATATAATTTTTATGCTTTCAGCCGATTCACTTAGCGTTGAGTTCAACGGAAAAACGCTCTTTCAGGACATTTCATTTGTAATAAACGAAAAAGACCGCATTGCTCTTATGGGCAAAAACGGTGCAGGAAAATCGACTTTACTGAAAATTTTAGCTGGTGCACGTGAACCCAACAAAGGAAAAGTTTCGTTCCCAAAAGGCACTGTAGTTGCATACTTACCACAACATTTGCTTACCAACGACACCCGAACTGTGTTTGAAGAAACAGCGCAGGCATTTTTAGAAATTCACGATATGGAGCGTGAAATAGCTGCGATGAACGAAGAACTCAGCACCCGAACCGATTATGAATCTGACAGTTACATGGAATTGATTGAACAAGTTTCGGCACTGAGTGAGCAATTTTACAGCATTGAAGAAATAAACTACGATGCCGATATTGAAAAAACCTTGCTTGGACTTGGTTTTTCGCGCGACGAATTTCATCGTAACACTTCTGAATTTAGCGGAGGCTGGCGTATGCGTATAGAATTGGCAAAAATTCTGCTTCGTCGCCCTGATATAATTTTGCTCGATGAGCCTACCAATCACCTTGATATTGAATCCATTCAGTGGCTCGAAGAGTTTTTAATTAACTCGGCCAAAGCCGTAGTTGTAATTAGTCACGACCGTGCTTTTGTGGATAATATTACCACACGTACCATCGAAGTAACAATGGGACGCATTTACGATTACAAAGCCAAATATTCGCATTACCTCGAACTACGTAAGGAACGTCGCGAGCAACAGCAAAAACACTACGACGAACAGCAAAAAATGATTGCCGAAAACATGGAGTTTATCGAGCGATTCAAAGGTACTTATTCCAAAACGCTACAAGTACAAAGCCGTGTAAAAATGCTCGAAAAGCTTGTACCTGTGGAGATTGACGAAGAAGATACTTCGCGCCTTCGCCTAAAGTTTCCACCTTCGCCACGCTCAGGCAATTATCCAGTAACAGCCGATATGGTTGGAAAAAGCTATGGTAACAAACGCATTTACCAACACGCCAATTTTATGATTGAACGTGGTGAAAAGATTGCTTTTGTTGGTAAAAATGGTGAAGGAAAATCGACACTTGTAAAAAGCATTATGGGCGAAATCGACTTCGATGGAAAACTAACTTTGGGTCATAATGTGAAAATTGGCTATTTTGCTCAAAATCAAGCATCACTATTAGATGAAAATCTAACAGTTTTTCAAACTATCGACGATATTGCCGTAGGCGAAATTCGTAATAAAATAAAAGACTTGTTAGGTGCTTTTATGTTTGGTGGCGATGAATCGTTCAAAAAAGTAAAAATACTCTCGGGAGGTGAGCGAACACGCTTGGCTTTGTTGAAATTGCTGCTCGAACCGGTAAATTTATTGATTCTGGATGAGCCTACCAATCACCTCGACATGCGCACTAAAGACATTCTGAAACAAGCATTAATCGACTACGATGGCACATTGATAGTGGTATCGCACGACCGTGATTTTCTGGACGGACTTGTAGCCAAAGTATATGAATTCGGCGGTGGAAAAGTAACCGAACATTTCGAAGACATTTACGGATTTTTGGCTAAGAAGAAAATGGAAAATTTGAGAGAAATAGAAAGAAAATAAACAAATTTGAAAATTAAGAATTTGAAAATTGTGTCTCTTCTCCGAAGATAATATTTGCACACAGAACACACAGAATAAACGAAAAATCACAAAAATATTTTGCTTGACTATTTTCAATTACTTGATATAATGAGCATCTATAATAAAAGCGTTATTCCGTTTATTCAGTTTAATCTGCGTGCTTATATTTTTGGAATGGGGTCAATTACTTTATCAATTTCAATCCACTAAGTGCCGAAGTATCGCCGGGACGAATGGTAAGTGCGTGATTGAAAAGCACTTTGGCATCGGCGGCTTTTCCGAGATTTAGTTTTGTCCATGCCAACATAATTACCGAATCGTAATCGAGCGGATACAAGTTTACTACTTTTTCGAACAGCTTGTTGGCATTCACATAATCCTTACGGTTGTAATAAACTACCCCCAACCAATAATTAGCAGTGGTATTTTGTGGGTCTATTTTCAGAATTTGGAGATAATGAGCTTTTACTTTTTCCCAGCTTTCGATGGCACTAAGTGGTTTTACACATCCAAAGCGCGCTTCGATAGCATAAGGTTTAAGTGCAATGGCTTTATCGTAATACTTAATGGATTCGGCATAATTTTTACCCAAATAAAGCAACCATCCCAAGCGGATGTTGTTGAAATAATCGTTGGCATCATAAACGCTTTTTATTTCTTTAATTGCGGCAGCGTAATTCGCGCTTTTCTCGTATTCGTAACTTTTTGAGAAAGCAGTTTGACGAGCACTATTTTGTGCAAAAGCATTAGATGTAAGTATCAAACAAATAATAATTGTTTTAAATTTCAGATTTTCCATATTATTCCTCCTGTAATTGAATGTTGTTTGTAAATATATTGTGAATCAATGATTAGTTTCTTATCAAACGAATAATTTGTAAATAATGTAAGATGTTTACC
>CAMDNO010000114.1 GCA_945902955.1 Porphyromonas cangingivalis | reverse complement strand
GTAATTAATTTCGGATTTTTATTTACAAATCATTTGCAGATTTAGGAAAAAACCGTATCTTTGCACCGCCTTTGAAGAAAAGACGATCCCTGGAGAGATGGCAGAGTGATCGATTGCAGCGGTCTTGAAAACCGCCGTACTGCAAGGTACCGGGGGTTTGAATCCCTCTCTCTCCGCTTACATATCTGATTATCAGATTATTAAAGACAAAGAGCACTAAAAAAGGGACTAACACACTATGTTAGTCCCTTTTTTTTTATAATTTTTTTATCCCTCGAATTTATCTACTGGTTTTTTAATTTTGCTTTTCGTTTAGCAGTTCGTTCATCAAGTAAATTCAAGTAGTGTTCAACCCTCTGTTGTTTGTAGTTTATCCTTTTTCGGGGATTAGATTCAGGAACATCAAACGCCTTTAATAATTCCTGAATCTTCCTTTGAATCCCCTCTACCGAACCTCCAAGCTCAAGTAATTCGTTTCGTATCTTATTTTGATTCATGTCGTTTGATTATTAAGTAATTAATCAAATAACGTTTGAATCAGTTGATTTGTTGTTTAGTTATCCAAAACAAGTATTTCACTCACATCAAAAAGCGGTGTTTCTGAAATATAAGTAACTCCAACCGGTGTTTTAATATCAAGAATGATAACATCATCCTGACAGATACATAATAACTTTCCGTTTTTTACATTCTCATTTTTCAAAATTAGTGAGACATTTTTATCCCGGTTCGCATAGAAATCAAATAGTTCGGGACGATGTTCAATACTACTATTCACGCTGGCATTAATTTTCTGTTTTCTCATTGATCAATTTATTTTTTAAGTGTTGATAATTATTTGAATGCGTTGCAAAGATATTGTATATATTGAATATATACAACAATACAAAGTTAATAACAATTAAAATAGTGATATTTATTGAATATATCCAATATGATAACTACTTTTGTAAACAAAAACACATATTATCATGGAAAGAAAGGAAAGAACCGTAATACATTTACAGTTAAATGATCAACATTTTTACTTTGGTAGTTTAAAAGCTATGACTGTTCAATTCTCACCGGAAACAATTGGTATCAAATATGAAAGTCTTCTTAATGTCGGACTTTCTGAAACAAAACTGTATCAAAATTCAAAGTGCATCATCAGAAAAGGGACATTGAAAGCGGTTGAGGGTGGTCGGGGACAAAAGGGATTTGATCAGGTTTAATTAAAAGCATAGTTTTTTTAATCACCGGTAACAAATTTTTCATTGAATGTTAATTGAGCTTTTTTAATGCAGTCGGAAAAGTCGGGTTTTGAATAAACCGCAACTCTTTTTTAAGTAGTTGCGGTTTTCTGCTTTTTATATAATTCTTGAATATACATCCACTTTATATGTATTACAACACGCCTATTCTATTTCATTCTTTGAATTATTCTACTTATTGTTTCTTCGCTCGTAAAGAATTTATCGGCCGTGTTTGCACGGGCTTGCATTTTTCCAAATTTTTTACACTCATTGATATAATACTCATAAACTTCTATATCCCTAAAAATTGATTGACGCAGCAATCCACACGACTTTAATTTTTCAAATGTCGTTGGCTCAATGGTTAATATTATTTCGTAAGCGCTCATCAATTCTATGATTAAAAATTTGCTCTTGAATCTGCTTTATCAGCTAAAACTTGCATCTCTAATTTTACAGATTGTAACTTTTCTATCAATTCATCAACTGAGCATGGATTAATAAAAACTTTTACTATTTTTTCTTTATCTATTATTTTGATTTGCAAATATTTAGTTGCAAAGTTGCTCACTTCAATTGAAGGAACTTCAAATTCGGATATTTTTTCTTCCATTATGTTTTGATTATTAAAGAGTTATTTATATTTTTGTGGTATTAAAATTGTAATTATGGTACAGACAATAGGGATAATATTATTAATTGGCTTTGTGATATGTGTGTTTTTTGCTACTCTTTCTCAGATAAGAGGGAAAAAACATAAATAGTCTATTACAATCTCACCAGTTCGCACTTCGTTGGCTTCCCACTGACGAAGTTTTTTATTTTATTGATATAGAAGTAAGCTCCATACTTTTCGACATAAGCGGGAATAAAAGCCCCGGGAACTCCATCTTTAACAGCTTTATAATCTTCGATGTCCTGTTCGGTCAAAAGAAACTCATCCTCAATGATTTTTGCATTCACCAACATGTTGTTAATTAGCTTTTCGTAATGCGAAGCGAATGACTGCATAGTAACATGCTCTGCCCGCGCTATCATTCCGGCTGTATCTACATGGCATATATGAGGCTTTGAGCCTTTAAAGGTATATGTTGCATTTTGCTCGTCGTCTATTTCTTTGGTATATAAAGGAATGTATGCCACAGTAAGAGGCGCTTGTATGTATTTTTGAGAATAATTTTTTCCAGCCTCAAATTTTATTGCGAATAATTCTTTCTCCTTTTCAAGTTTGGCATCATCGACAGTAAATGTTAGTTTGTCTGTGATAGCATCGGTGGTATTGTCCTCGAACTTTATAGTATTGCTTTGCGCGTATCCATTTACCGAGAATGTTGTTTCGGGTGTGTTAGTAGTTACTTTTCCGCTCCAGTCCCGGGCTAAACTTTTGTTATCGTATATTTTTTGCATAGTGTAACAGTAGACTGTTTTTGTTGCATTATCAACCAAAACAGACATGCCATACAATTGAACAAAAGCTTTGAATAAATCAAATTGAGTATCGAACCCGATATTGGGAGCGATGTAGAGAATACCGCCTTTAGGGACATTTTCTTCGGACTGCATATCGGTTATGTTTAGATATGACTCTCCAGCCTGCACCCCATTGTATATGTAAGAAGCCATGTGAAATGTAACTATATCTCCCTGACTGAGTGTTACTATCTCTTCTCTTTCTTTTGGGTTGCTTGTAATGTGATCGTACCAATAAGGCGAACCGTTAATATTTAGCATATAGTATCCTGCCCATAGCTCGGCATGTACTTTAATTTTCACAGTACAATCAATAGGTGCAATGTATTGTAGAAAATTAGCTCCGTTAAGTGTAAGACAACCGCTACCATTGGTTTGTATTGTAAAATTAATTAATGCGTTGGGGGTATTTGGTGCTATGTAGTACGATGCATAGCCTAAAGCATGAAAAGGAATAAAACTTCCACCGCTTGGCTTTAGCGAACATACATTGAGTGCTTTTGTGTTCCAGTCTGATTCAAGTAGATTGGTTTGTAAGATATACCCGTTTTGAGTGCATATCTTTTCTATTGCGCTTTTGAGCCATGCAAAAGGTACAGCCCTATCGATGGTTGAATCTGTCCATGTTTTTTGACCTTCAACCAAATTGACTTTGGGAATTATAAAATCGTCCGTGCCGTAACCAAAATCATTACTTCCAAGGGTATAATAACCTAAGTATAATTCAGCTACTTTTGCGTTTTGAAGTAACTCAAAGAAATCGACATTACCCGAAAGGATTTGCACGTCAAAATAAGTTGATACTTTATCGAAAGTCAAAACGCTGCCAACTCCAGCGATTAGTGAATCACCCGCAAATAACCTACAGTTCAATTTGCGATACGGAATACTCGACTCCACATCGAATTCATTCGAATAACCGAATATCTTACAGTTGTTTGGCGTTGTTGGAAGTTTAAGAGACTGTGAGTAATCTACTTGTCTGTCTTTGAGTTCGGCTATGTTATTAACCTGATAGTTCATTGCTGGTTTATCATCTCCCATGTTGGCAAGATGCCAGGCGCCTGATAAGTCTTGTATGTATAATTTATAATTATTCATTATTTCATTCTTTTTTGTTTGAATTATGGACTAAAATGGGTATTCTTTGATATTATAGTACCCTTTTTAGTCCTTTGTTTTATTAATTCATTAATTATCAGTTAGTTTTGTAGAGATATAGAGACCTTTACAACGGATTTCTCTGTTACCGAGACACAAATTCGTGCTCATGGTTGTTACAACGGATTTCTCTGTTATAGCACTGTGCCCCTATTTTCTCTTATTTTCCGCTGATTTTCTTCATATCTTAAACGCATTGAGCGATTATATTCTTCTCCTTTTATTCTCTCATTTTTAGCTACACGCTCGGATAATATATCGCGGTACTGCTTTAGATTTAACTCAAATTCCTTTGTTTCTGAATTAAAGAAGAATAATTTATCCAGGGCCTCAAATTCGTTTTCAGGGTGTTGTATTAAATCATTCAACAATTCAACAGCTTTAATATGCTTTTCAAAAAATTCTATTTGTTTAGAATCAGAAAGTATAGTACTGTTTTTGTCAATGAAATATTGTTTATCAAACTTTGAATCGACTTCAATACAGTTTTCAAATTTGAAATATTTGATATAATCAGTTTGTTCAAAGTCCGGGCACTGGTTGATTAATTCTTGTTTAAATGCTTCGGTTTTATCATTTACTTTTTTTTCCCAGCCGTCCGTAATTGCCGTTTCACCAAATGCATCAATAATTTTTTTGATTTTTTCCGTTTCGGACTTTTTAAAAGTCGCAGCTGGTAATTCAAAAACCTTTTTTATTGCATTATTAATGTTTATTGCATCGGGCTCAATACTTTTGCTAATCAAAAATTCTCTGATTAAAACAAGTGCCTCATTCGCCATCTCTAGGTTAATTGAATCTAATTCAACACCCTGGTTATTTGTGTATAAAATTATTGTTTTCATGCAAAATACATTCCTTTTAATTCATTATTAAGTTGCTTTGCTTGACTTAAACTACTTCGGTAATTTCCGGCCCATGAATTTTCTTGAATCCTATTATCGTCCGTTAAAAACTCTAACAGTCTGTCATCTCTTTGAGCAGCTTCTTTCGCAGTAATTGGCTCAATCCTTACTTTTACTTTTTCCATTTTTTTTACTTGTTTAAATAGTTAATATTATCTTTTCTTTTTTTGAGACTAAGTGATTTGATTGAACTTTCCAGTTGATTTTCTGGACCAGATAAAACCAATTTATCCATAAATAAAATCCTGAAGAAACCTTTTCCGGGAAATATTTTTACAATATACTTGTTTCCTTTTATGAATTTTCGGTAAGTTTTGACAAAGAACCCTTTTTGATACTCTGATTCAATGTGTCTAAATCCGTTCGCTTTTAAAATTTTGTCCATTTTATGAGTGATTAATTATTTATAATTATGGTTACATTTCAACTTCTGATTCATTGCTTGCAAATGTTTGTTTTGCTCTCTTGTCTATAGTATATACTATATCAGTTGATTTATTTTTGACATGATCAGGTTTGTTGTTTAAGTGATTCTGTTTGAATGTATCAGTAAACTTTATACTCAGTCCATTCATAAACTGATTTGTAGGCTTAAAAACTGGATTACTTATTTTTGAATTGAATTCATTAACAGGAATCTCATCAAATTTTGTCATGAAATTTACCGGTTCTGGATTGCTGGGTGTTTCAATCTCACTGATTAAAGTCAAAATTCCATTTTCAACAGTGAATTTACGACCATAAGGTTTGTTTAATTCTTTCCCTTTTGCAAAGAATAGTATTTGATTTATTTTGTCTTGTTTACTCATTTTCATTTTGTTGATCTCTAATTGATTTAATACGTTCACTTATTCTCTCAATGGCTTCCTCCGGGGCTGACTCTAGCAATCGCTCAAGTTCTGCATATTCGGCACTGATTTGAGCCTCTATTGATATACTTTGCTGTTTTGGTAGTGTGTATTGTAAAAGCTTCTCAATAATGGCTAATCGCTTTTCAGGGTCAACCGCTTTCAAATCTTTTTCAAACTGTTTTTTATTTTTATTAAGTAAACCATTTACCCACTCTTTCATCTCTGTTGTATTCCGGTTCGGTGTTCCTTTTGGACGTCCACCCGGATTATTTGTTTTGCCTTTTTGCAGTCCCATCGTTTTGTATTTATTTGTTGTTTACAAAAAACATTATTATTTTTTTTTGAGTGAATCTCTCCCACGATTAAAAAACCTTTTTAAAAAACCTTTATATAATACCTTCTTAAAGAGATATATTTATATAGGTCGTGTATCTCGAATTTATCTCGACTTTTTTTCGAATTTATCTCGACTTGTCAATGGTCGTGTTATGGTCGTGAAATATCCATTATTTAACCGTTCCTTTATATAGGTCGTGTTATGCTCTTGTTTTGGTCGTGTTATGGTTTATCTATGCTCTTGCTATGTCTTTTTAATTATTTCAAGTGCTTGTTTTTCAGCTTCTTTAATTCTTTCAGAATAACTATCTGCTTTCTTTTGCCTACTTTTAAACACTTCAAGAACAAGCTGTTCAATGGTCAAACTATTACTTACATAAAAACCTCTCACATTTTTACCATAATATGAAAGTCCCCAATTTTCCATTAATTCCCTTTTTATTTTTGTCAACTGATATTCTGTTGAATACCTCTGAATATGATCAGATAATTCTTCAAATGAATCTACACTGCATGATTTGCCATCCATACGAGCTAACCAGTAATTGTTAGTTAGTTTGAAATATGGCTTATCTTTTAGAATAGATTTAATTGCGAGGTGTGCCAACAGACAGACTTTTTCAAACTCAGACTTGTCGTTTTTATAAAAATCGAACCACATTGTTTTTGATATACCAACTCTCGGGCTGTTTATCTGTGTGTTGTTGGTTAGCTCCTTTCCGTTTTCAATGCTTTTGCTGTTGTTTCCAGCAGTAACCTCATACCATTCACAAACTGTGTTGAATCGCGCTGATTGCGTTCCTTTCAATTTCAAAGAGTGTTGATAGATTGCATAATCAAAAACGTTATCAAGACACCTGGTTGAATCTATCAAAAAGTTTTGATAGAGACAGATTGGAGTATTAAAGTATTTCTCATCTGTCATATTAACCTCCAATTTTAGAAAGAAATAATTCAAATAATCTTTGACGTATTGGATTCTCAAAGTTTTTTGTATCTTTGCAAAGTACTGCTATATTTTGAAATAAATTAGAATCAGCGCTTTGAGGGTCCTCTTCAGGCGCTTTTTTTATTGTTTCCATTGTTAAAATTCATATCATTTACGACCACCGTTATTTTGTTTTGCGAGTTCCATCGCTAAATCACTGTCAGTGATAATAATTCTCCCAATTTGTGTTATTGCCTTGTCAATTTTGCCCGATGCTTTAATTCGATTCGCTGTGGCGATACTACAATTAAATAACTGCATTATTCCTGCAAGTCCATAAACATACTTTTTATCTTGTTTAATGGATTCAATTTGATTTTGATTTCGGTTTATTTCTAAACTTCTCAATCTGTCATATTCTCCAATGGGAACTATTACAGACGTTTCGATATTTGCTGTTTGATTCATAATAAATTTGTATTTTTATTTGTTATTTATTCAGTGCGTCCACCTCATTAAACAATTAATTGCGATGTAAAAGTACTGTATTTATCATATTTAATCAAACAAAAATATTGTAATAGTTTGATTATTAAGTATTTGCTGTTACAATTGTAACACGGTGCAAAACAACTTATTTTATATAACTATTTACAAATGATTTTTATAGATAGGTTATAATTTTGTTCTTTCAATTACAAATATTTTTTTTTATTTTCAGTCAATTTATAATCATTCTAAATAAGAAACAATACTTTTAGTCATAAAAAAAGCCTACAACTTTACATTGTAGGCTTTTTTTATGTAAGAATAATATTTACATTTCATTAAATTTGTTCATTTCCTTTTCCTTCAACTGGTCTACTATCTTGACATATGGCTTCATTGCTTTATAGTCAGAATGGCCCGTCCATCTCATTACAACCTCAGCCGGGATTCCTAAGAATAGAGCATTTACAATAAAAGTACGACGCCCGCAATGGGTTGTTAGTAATTTATATTTCGGATAAACTTCTTCAATCCGTTCGTTACCCTTAAAATATACTATTCTCTGAGGTTCATCTATTCCGGCAATTTCGGCCATATCTTTCAAGTGGACATTCATTTTTACATTACTGATTACCGGTAAAACTTTATCATTTTGGAAATGAAAATCTTTATACTTATCGAGAATTGATTTACTGTATTTGTTTAGCTCAATTTTAAGCCCGTCTGTTGTCTTTTGCGTAACTATTGAAATATATGTATATCGGACATCGGAACGGCTCAATTTCGCAACGTCACTATAACGCAACGATGTGAAACAACAAAAGCAGAACACATCTCGGATTCGAGCCAACGCTTTTTTATTTTCGTCTTCTAGTTCAACCATTTTAATCACTCCGTTTTCGTCTGTGATTGGTTTTCCTTTTTTGTCTTTTACCTTTCGCTTTGCTGTTGAAAAATCAAAATTATAAAGCAGAATCAACTCATCCCAGGTTAAATGTATAACCTCCTTTTGGTTTCCGTCAGTTCCTTTGAATTTTGGTTTCCATGTTAGATGTAAGCTTCCTGTATAATATCCTTTTCCAAAGGCCCACCGCAAAAACCACTTGACAAAGGATACATTTTTTGCAATAGTTGTATTTCTTAAATCAGCTTTTTGAAGATGATTAATGAATAGTTGCATATCATTTTCAGATAATGTCTTCAGGTCTAATTTGGGATTGAAAGAGTGGAGATGTTTGCGTATAGTTGCAAACTTTGTATGGGTGGCGGTTGTCCAATTATTCTGCCATCCCATTGACCGGGTGAACTCATCAAATGCAGTAAATAGAGTTTGTGCATGACTAGGTTCTATTCCGTGAGCTTTTCCATTGGCTTCGTTAAATGCATCTCTATACTCGCTTTCGTTCGGTAAATAGTTTTGTACCTCAAAAGCTTTAAATACACTTTCTGCCAAAGCTTCAAGTCTCTGAATCTCTGTGTTTATTTCACTTGCAGCAACTCTTTTCTTTGAGTGAGTAGTTCCGGCTTTGCAACGCTGAGTATCAGTTGACCACTTATCAAGCTGCACACGATAGCCAACATTAAAATTCACTACATTTTTACCAAAACGAATACGCAACCGAAGTTTTGCATCGGCTTTATATCCTGTTTTTTGGGTTGTGTCTTTTTCCTTATCAGGAAAGAAAAGTAAGTTTCGTTTGATTTGCATAAATTATTAGTCCTCGTTTTGCAAATATAGGGACTATTTTTTAGATATGCAATGATTTTAGAATATATTTTTTGATATTAATAAAATCATATATATCTGTATATTAGAATACTTAGATATTAATAGATATTTATTGATTATATATATTTAAGAGCCTCTCTCTCCGCAAAATAGCTAAGACAATTAGCGACAAAAAAGAGATAAACCCTACAAATTCAGTGATTTGTAGGGTTTTTTATTTGTTTGCACAAAAAAAGTCCATATTTTTTATGAACTTTTTTTTGTGAAAATATTGTAGAGAATCTTATATCCAACGTACGAAGCAGAAATCCTGACGATGAGGTAAATCTTCATTTTTAGGGAACATGCGGAAAGCATATTTAAACGAACCTGCTCTATTGAGTTTGTAGTTTAAGCCAAAAATAAGATTCGAACCTGTTGCCTTTATCAATTGTAATTCTTCAACATCTGCCAACATTGTTTTGTTGTTATCATCGGTATAAGTTACAACTAACTCCACTCCTATTCCTTTGTCATTCAAGTCTTTTGTATCAAGAATAACTTTAAGTTCGTAATTTTCTGCTACTTCGGGATTGTGAATTAACTTTTCAGGAATTTCCACATTCTCAACTTCAATTGCATCCCAGCCGGCAGCAATTTTTTGTTTCCATGCTGCCAATTCTTTTGCTTTTTCAAAATCATTAGCCTTAATCATTGTCGAACGAGTAGCTAATTTTGAATAGAATTTCTGAATATAATCGTCAATCATACGCTTTGTTGTGTAACGTGGCGAAATGAGTGCAATTGAATTTTTGATATACTGAATCCACTCGGGCGAATATCCTTTTGTATTCTTAGCAAAATAAAGTGGTACAATTTCGTTTTCGAGCATACTGTAAATAGTAACAGCATCCAACTGATCTTGGTGTTCCTGATTTTGGTAGGTACGTTTTTCAGTTAATGCCCATCCAGCACCTTTCACGTAACCTTCGAGCCACCAACCATCGAGGACAGAGAAGTTCAATACACCGTTCATTTGAGCTTTCTCGCCCGATGTTCCCGAAGCTTCAAGTGGTCGAGTTGGTGTGTTCAACCAAATATCAACACCCGAAACCAATCGTTTTGCCAAACGCATATCATAATTTTCGAGAAAAATTACTTTTCCTAAAAATTGAGGCATTCGTGATATTTCAATAATTCGTTTTATCAAACCTTGACCACCACCATCAGCAGGGTGAGCTTTACCTGTAAATAAAAATTGTACAGGGCAAGTAGGATTATTTACAATACGTTCCAATCGTTCCAAATCGGTAAATAGCAGGTGTGCACGTTTATAAGTTGCAAATCGACGACCAAAGCCAATAATGAGGGCATTCGGATTAATAGCTCCCAAAATATTCACAATACGGGTAGGATCACCTTGGTTTTTAAACCATGATTCACGAAACTGAACTTTGATAAAATCGACCAATCTATTTTTCATGTGCATACGCGTATTCCAAATAACTTCGTCGGGAATATCATACACTTTCTGCCAAATTTTCATGTTCGACTGATCACTATAAAAATCTTTAGAGAAATATTTTTCATATACTGCTTTCCATTCCGAAGCAGTCCATGTAGGTAAATGTACACCATTTGTAACATAATTTACATGCAATTCTTCAGGGAAATATCCTTGCCAAATAGGGTTAAACATTTCCTGTGAAACTTTTCCATGCAACCAACTTACCCCATTTACCTCTTGGCAAGTGTTACAAGCAAAAGTGCTCATGCTGAATTTTTCAGATTTATTTCCAGGATGTTCACGTCCCATATCAATAAATTCATCCCACGATAATTGTAATTTTGCAGGATATTCGCTCATATATTTACCAAATAAATCTTCGGAAAAACTATCGTGCCCGGCAGGAACAGGCGTGTGTACCGTATAAAGCGAACTAGAGCGAACAACTTCGAGCGCCTGAGAGTGTGTTAATCCTTTATCAACAGTTAAATCCACTAAGCGTTGTACATTAATAAGGGCTGCATGACCTTCGTTACAATGGTAAACTTGTTTTTCGATACCCAATTTTTTGAGTGTAAGCATACCACCTATACCAAGCATAATCTCTTGTTTCATACGATTTTCCCAATCGCCTCCATAGAGTTGGTGAGTGATGGCACGATCCCACTCGCTATTCATATCTGTATCCGTATCTAGCAAATAAAGTGCAATACGACCTACCGAAACTTTCCACACGTAAGCATAAACGATACGATCAGGATAAGGAACTTCAATTACAACAGGTTGATTATTTTTATCAAATACTTGTTTTATGGGTAGGTTATTAAAATTCTGAGCCTCGTAAAGCGGAATTTGTTGACCCTCAACCGATAATGTTTGTGTGAAATAGCCATAACGGTATAAAAATCCAACTGCAGTTAAATCAATAGCACAATCGCTGGCTTCCTTTAAATAATCGCCAGCAAGTACTCCCAAGCCACCAGAATAAATTTTTAAGACTTCAGTTAAACCATATTCCATACTAAAATATGCTACTGTTGGTCTATCTTTACGCAAAGGAGTATGTATATAAGACAGATATTTATCGTATATTACGTTTAATTTTGCAATAAAAAGCTCATCGTTTGCAAGTTCAGTAAGCTTTTCGTAACTTAAAATATTTAGTAATAATACAGGATTTGAATGTGCTTTAATCCAGGTTTCAGTACAAATAGTACGAAACATATTTTTAGCATCGCTATTCCAAACCCACCATAAATTTTGAGCAATTTCCTCTAATTTTTTCAAGTTTTCGGGTAAATTGGCTTTAACGCTAATATGCTTCCAATTTGGCTCATTTACATTATTTACTTTAATCTTCATAAAAAATATATTTAATTTTTTTTATACTATACTTATTTTGTATTCTTCAATCTTTTATTCTTGTTATCAATAGCAATACTATATGCTTTGGAATAAAATTCGATAAAATTTTCCCATAGGGCTTTTTTCGAAATGGCTGTTGCTTTTTTTCGAATAGCTGAAACCTTTTTTGCATCAGATTTACTATAATTATAAATCATAGAAGCAATTTTCTTTGCTACTTCGTAACCGTTATAATCCGACCGGTGAATCACTCCGACACCCGCTTCCAAATCTTGCGGAATGGTAGAAACCCACTGACCAAAACCCGACAAATCGGTAGTGATAGTAGGAACCGAAAAAGCCACACTTTCGAGCGGTGTATAGCCCCAAGGCTCATAATATGAAGGAAAAACAGTCAAATCTAATCCTATTACTAAATCGTAATAGCTTTTGTTAAAAATACCATCGAACCCATCTAAGTACGAAGGTACAAAAATGACTTTTACTCGCTCATTTTCCAGATTATTAATATGAAACCAATGTAAAGCACCCATTACATTGTCGTTGTAATAATCGTGTAGTTCGTGGGTAGTTTTTCTATTGTACGAATAAAGTTTTGAATCAGAGTGATTTAAACTATTTAATAAATCGTGTCGCGCACCTTGCACCCAAGCCGGAACCATTATAAAAGCAACCACCTGGCGAGTCATATCCTGAAAGTCGTACAAATATTTCAATGATTCTATAAAAGTATCTATTCCTTTGTTTTTATATTCGTAGCGTCCTGCCGTTCCAACAAAAAGCGCATCATCGGCCAATTCGTAGCCTAAAAGCGTTTCGGCAACTTTTCGGAATGTTTTGCGGGCATTGTTTCGTTTGGTTGTAAAAGCGCTTCCTTTGGGTACAAAATCATCTTCGAAACCATTTGGAGTAACAATATGAGGATTGATATCGAGCAATTGTTCACATTCAATAGCAGTAATATCGCTTACCGTTGTAAAACAATCTACTTGGTGAGCTGCAATTTTTTCAGTCGAATGTTTAGATACCATATTTAGTTCGTTAGCCATTTGGTCCCCGTTGTACTCGTTCATATAATTGTACAAAGGCTTGTGGTTTCCGGCAATAGAACGACCAATAGAAGTAGCATGTGTGGTAAAAACTGTTGCTATTTGAGGAACATTCTTTTTGATATAAAAAGCTCCAAATGTTGTCATCCATTCATTAAAATGGGCAATGACTTCATTTTTTTTTGTGAGTTTAAAAAAGCGGTAATAACTTTCGATAACCATCCCTGTAGCATATCCAAACATGGACGATTCGTCGTAATCACCATAAGCAGCAAGCGAGTCAACTCCAAAATCAGACCAAACTTTGCCATAAATTTCGTTTTTTTTATCCATTAAAGGCATAAAATCGACTAATACAGCTAATGGCTCGCCTGGAATTTTCCAACGACCAACACGTATATAAAGATTGTATTTTTCGGCTGTAAACTTCAGCCATTCAGGAGAGAACGATTTATCTTCGATAAAGTAGGGATTTTCCTTTTCAATCCACACATCTGGACCTATAAAAATTAATTTATCACCTACTTGTTTTTTTAAGGTAGCGGCACGAGTAGAAAGTACTGTGTATATACCGCCTACCATATTACAAACTTCCCAGCTTGTTTCGAAAATATATTCTGGAATAGAATTGTTTGTCATTCAGATTGTTACGTTTAAAAATGCATACGCATTCGGATAAAAATCACTAATATTAATTTGTCAAAAATTGTGATTTAATCAATAAAAATAAAGAATGCCGTATTATTTTAAGCGTCCGCAAAGATACTAAAACTTTTTAAATTCAGGTTTATCCAACTCTAAAGTTTTCAACAAGAGTATCATTTTTGTAACGAATTTAATTTTCGCAGCCGATTTATATTACATTAAGCTATGAAAAATAAGCTGTAAGCAATAAATTGTAAACTATATCTTATAAACTGCGAACTAAATACTGT
>CAMDNO010000113.1 GCA_945902955.1 Porphyromonas cangingivalis | reverse complement strand
GCTCGCTCACCCAATCCGTTCACAGTAGTACTCAAGCAATTAGCGCCTGCCATATAAGCAGCTAATGTATTGGCAGTAGCCATTCCCAAATCGTTGTGTGCGTGAATTTCGAGCGGAATATTTTGTTCTACACTGCGTATGGCACTTAC
This sequence comes from Porphyromonas cangingivalis, assembly GCA_945902955.1. Taxonomy (GTDB): domain Bacteria; phylum Bacteroidota; class Bacteroidia; order Bacteroidales; family Paludibacteraceae; genus Paludibacter. Next base: position 13,855 of record CAMDNO010000113.1, on the reverse strand, counting down.
CATATCAAAAGTCGTCATTGGATTCAGCATACCAACCGTATCGGCCAATCGTACGCGCGTAGCTCCAAAAGATGAAGCTGCAGAAACAAATTCTTTCAAAAAAGATAGTTCGGCACGCGATGCATCTTGTGCTCCGACTGTAACATATTCAAATTTCTCGGAAGCAGTTTTAATCATTTCGTGCATATTAAGCAAAATCCATTCGGGCGATTTATCCATTACCTGCATCAAAATTTTCGAAACCGGAAATGAAAGATGTATACCATTTGTTCCCGCTTTCGTTGCACTTAAAATGTCAGTTTTATTCGCTCTACACCATGCCAGGGTTTTAAAATTGAATCCAATACTGCAAAGTGTACGAATATCGCTAATTTCCTTATCGCCCATGGCAGGAGTTCCTATTTCAATTTCGGGTAGACGAATATCGTCGAGCAACTCAGCAATACGAATTTTCTCAGTAATTCCGAAAACAACGCCGGGAGCTTGTTCGCCATCGCGTAATGTGGTATCGATAAAGTATGGTTCCATTTACAATTTGATTATTTACCAGTTACTATTTAATATCGTCCATTTATTTATCATTCGCAATTTGTTACTATTATTTCTTTCAATTGTATATAGTAAATGAAAAAATGGTAAATGCCTTTAGTCTGCTATAGAATATTTCTCGCACAATTCGCCCTCTTCGAGTGCGTCGAGAATTTCGTCAATTACATCTTCGCCGGTTACGCCACCGTACCAGTAGTTGTTTGGTTGTATAACCATTACCGGACCTTGTGAACATACATTCAGACAAGCAGTGGTTGTTACTACTACATCCAATCCACGGTCGGACGCTTCTTCGGCTATATACTGAAGCATGGCTGTTGCTCCTTTTTTGTTGCATGCTCCCTGAGCATCGCCAGCTACGCGGTACGAGTTACATACCAAAATCATGTGCTGAGGCTTTTTCATCTTAAAATGACCCCCTGCCCCCTAAAGGGGGTTTTGAGGCGGTGTTTAATTGTTTGAGTAAATTATATGATTAAATTAAATTATAAGAAACAAAACTAATTTAGTTCCCCGCAATTTATCCCGATTCTTTTATCGGGAGGGGTTAGGGGTCGTTTATCATCCACATCCCTGTGCATCGCCTTTACATGCGCTACCACATTTAAAAGCATCGGGTTTGGCTATCGAACGAATCACTTTGTTGTTGTAAACACCTTCGAGGCCTTCGTCAATCAATCCGGTCATTTCCACTACATGTACTTTGCACGAATTGAGCATCGTTTTAGGATTTTCTCCGGCACCACTTACCAAAATAGCCCTACAATCAACTAATAAACGCGCCATATCCAACCACCGACGGTCGCCACCACCCGGGGGAGGTGTTTCTCGCATTTCCACAAACTTATATCCATTTGGAGTTTGGCGGAAAATATACAACGAGCTGGCTTCACCTAAATGCTGATTTACCAACATTCCTTCGTTGGTAGCCACAGCCACATAAGGGCGGTCGGTGTCAATTTCCTCGCGGGTAGAGTATTCTTTGAGTAATACATGTGTTTCGCTCAAGTCTTTGCCTAACAAGCCGGCAGCATCAGCTCTACAACGGGCACAATGGCTCATTATTGGTAAAAATTCCGAAGCCAACGTGCGCACTCTAAAAACCATTTTTGCATCGGGTTCTACCAATTCGGCAAAGTCGGTGTCGGCTGTTGGTAAAAGTGGAATGCAGTTAATGACATCTGCTCCAAGTTCAGCACATTTTTTAGCCACTAAAGGAATATGGTCTTCGTTGATGCCTGGAATTACAATGGAATTTATTTTTACGGTAATGCCAGCTGCTTTCAGTTTCGGAATACATGCCAACTGACGCTCCAATAATATGGTTGCGCCTTCTAAACCGCGATATACTTTTTTGTTGTAACGCACCCATTTATAAACTTTAGCAGTAATAGTCGGGTCAACAGCATTAATAGTAATAGTAACGTGGGTTACGCCCAATTCGGCAATTTCGTCGATATGAGGTTCTAAATCCAACCCATTGGTCGAAAGACAAAAGATCTTTTCGGGAAATTCAGCTTTGGCTCTTCGCATGGTTTCGAGGGTTTCCTCTGCATTTGCAAACGGGTCACCGGGGCCTGCAATGCCAATTACTACCAAATTATCCAAACGTTGGTCGAGGTCTTTCAGGTATTCTACCGCTTGATATGGTTTCAGAATTGACGAAGTAACACCGGGGCGGCTTTCGTTCACGCAATCGTACTTACGATTACAATATCCACATTGGATGTTACACTTGGGAGCTACTGGTAAATGTACACGGGCGTTGCTGTGTTTTGCTTCTTTGTCGAAGCAAGGATGGGCAGATATAGCCGCTGAAGGTTGAGCCAATCGATTATCCAATGTTGATTTCGTTTCCATAATTTCTTATTTTCATGCTTGTATTCATTTACCATTTATTATTTGTTACTACCACTTCTTCAAATGGTAAATTGTCTAATGGTAAATCATTTTCTTGCATGTATTCATTTATCGTGCCATTACATGTTTTACAACATATTTTCAGTGATAGAGTGTTGTAAATGTAACAGTATCAAACTAATAGTTTAAAAAAAATGATTTTAGTAGGTTAAACAAGTACTAATAGTCAGAATATAAGCGCATTAAAAACTTACATTTAGGTAGGAAATACGCTTATTAATTACCGGAAAAGTAGGAAATGAAAAAACCACTGCAAGCACTAAAGCCTGCAATGGTTTTTCTTTGTTAAACTAAAATTCAGGATATTATTTTAACAGCTTGTGAAAAAAATATACTTGGTATTTTAATCTTTCATCACAAACACAATTAATTCTTTTGAACCACACACACCCCTGCTCCCATTATCCTGTTAAGCAAACTTCACAGCCCAGGCAATTCGCTTAATTATTTTACAAAAAAAAGCCGCTCTTGTAATAAGAGCGGTCTTCCGGTTGTTGTGTTGATTAAAAAAAAGCCAAGTACTACGAAACAGACATTACGAGGCTGCTTTGTTGCAGTTCGTTAGCCATTTTTTCAAATGCTTGTTTTATTTTTAGCAGTTGGTTTTGCGTTACTGGTCTCGATCCTGCTACGTAATGCCTGAAGTTCGATGCACTCATTCCTGCATATCGCGCTACTTTCGTAGCATTCAGAAAATCGAAGTGATTAAAAAAACTGGGCAAATCATACATCCAGTTTACAGCCAATTCAGCGAACTGTTCGTTTGGATATTCATTTTTCATTTCTGCGTAAAATGTAAAGCAATCAGCTTTAGCATCTTCCACAGTAGCACCATTTCCGCCCAAGTCAAAGTGTTCGAATGGGTAATTACATATACATTCATAACCTTCCGATTTATTTTTTACTACCAAAATATCCACTTTTAGTTTTTTCATGTTGTTTGCTTCAATTTGAGTTCACTCCTCAAAACATTGATACAAAAATACGCATGTATGCGTACATATCAAAGCAAACGCACGATTGTTTTTATTCAAAAAAGTTAAATATCTTTAGCAATCAAATAATTGCCCGAACTTCACAGCTCAGTCAACACAAAAAAGCCCCACTGGTGAGGGTGAGGCTCGTACACAAACGATTTGTAATTGTCAAACAACAAATATCAGAGTGATATCGTTATTAATTCGTTCCCAAAGCGGTGCAGTCCGCTTTCAATTTTTTCGACCTGCGCTCTGCGTGGTTTCGATTTTCCGTGTAAGTAGCTCCACAATTGTTTTTGGTGTATGCCTGTAATCCGTTCCAAGCCCGAAAGCGACAGTATACCCGAATAATACGCGAGTAAACTTTCGGTATCGAATTTGTAAACTACCTCATAAGGTTCGTCTAAAAATGCAGGATATGTCAATCCCTCTTCGATGCATACTTTTTTGTGGAATTTCATAGCTTCCATCATGTTTACCTTGGCAGCTTGGGCTGTGTCGCCCATTCCTGTAAATGGTTGGTCGGTGCAATAAACACCAAATCCACCGTCTTTTGCTCTTTCGATAATTGCTTCTATTGTTTTCATATTGATTTTGTGTTTTAAAGTGGGGTTATTTTAGCCCCATCTCTTTTTTAATTGCTTTCTCAGTTCCTGTTGGTACTTCTTTGCTTCCATGATAGGGGGCAGTATAAGTTTTACCATCTTTTTCGTAAACAATGTGACTTGTTCCCGATTGTCTTAATACCCTCCAGCCGTTTCGGCGTATGAGTTTGTGCAGTTCGCTCGATTTCATAATTTTTAGTTGTTGCTTGACTCTGCAAAGATAGAAATATTTCTATTGACAACAAAATAAATAACAGAATATATTCTATTGTTTGTAACATTATTGTATGATTTAACAATTGATAGCAAAACAATGCACAAAAAGCAAATTGCCCGAACTTCACAGCCCAAGCTACTCGAACTATTGATATTGATACGTCAATTACAAAGTACAGTGAAAAGAGTTATAGTTATAACTGGTAGTTTTTTCAAGAAAATACATATTGGAAACCCAATGAATCAAGAAATGCATTGCGTTTCTTAGTCTTTCATCACAAACACAATTAATTCTTTTGGCCCGTGAGCGCCCAAAACCAAAGTTTTTTCGATGTCGGCTGTGCGGCTGGGACCGGTAATGGTGGTAATGGTGGAAGGAAGTTGGTCGCTGTATTTTTCTTGAATGGCAATCAATGCATCTTCGGGATAATTCAATATTTGTGAGCTCGTTGCCAAAATGATATGTACGGGCGGAAAAACATTCATTTGTCGACCGGAAGCCCCTGCTGAGCTTACCAAAACACTGCCGGTACGAGCTATCAAAAACTCGCAGGACGTTATGCCGCAAGTCATTGCTTCAAAATCTTCGGTGCTGTTGGTAAATGGAATATCGAATGAGGATAATTGAGACGAAATTGCTGTATCGCGGCAATAAATGGTGGTGATTTGTCGGTCGGTAAGTTCTTTTCGAAGGATTTGGAAAAGTTCCTTTTCGCTTTCCACCACAATGCAATTTCCGCTTATGGCTTCGAGTTCGTTTTTAAAACACGTTATCGCGTCAGGAAGTATTGGTTTGTAAATAGCCGCATTCTCAAACTCCGTTTCGGCCTGTTCGGGCTGTTTGCGGTTCGATACTTTGCGGATAGATTCCAGTATTTGCTGACGCGATAACGAATTACTCATGCTTCGTTTTTAAAAGTTTACTTTTTGGTCTTTAGCAGGCTTTTTATCTTCGGCAGGCGCTTCTGTGACTGGCTTTTCTTCCACCACATTGTCTAAAAAGTCAATACCACCGTTTTGAGCCATCAATTCATCGTTGCGAGATGTCCAAGCACGTTTACCAAAAACGCGTTCCATATCTTCGGCAAAAATCACTTCGCGCTCAATCAACAATTCCGCCAATTCGTTGTGCCCTTTGGCATTCTCGCTCAGAATTTTCTTGGCTCTTTTGTATTGTTCGGCAACTATGTCTTTTGCTTCTTCGTCAATTAATTCAGCCGTTTTTTCGCTGTATGGTTTTGTAAATCCGTAATCCGAATTTCCCGTAGAATCGTAGTAACTCATGTTGGGTAGTTTTTCGCTCATTCCAAAATAAGCTACCATAGCGTAAGCCCGTTTTGTTACCCGTTCGAGGTCGTTGATAGCCCCCGTAGAAGTCTGATTCATAAACACTTCCTCAGCCGCTCGTCCGCCCAAGGTAGCACACATTTCGTCCAAAATATGTTCGCGATTTGTCAATTGACGTTCTTCGGGCAAATACCAAGCAGCACCCAAGGCTTCGCCGCGTGGCACAATGGTAACTTTTACCAACGGATTGGCATGTTCGGTCATCCAACTAATAGTAGCATGTCCGGCTTCGTGGTAAGCTATCGATTTTTTCTCCGAAATCGTTGTAATTTTTGTCTTTTTTTCCAAACCACCTACAATGCGGTCAACCGCGTCCAAGAAATCTTGTTTTTCGACAAACGATTTATTTTTACGAGCAGCAATAAGTGCCGCTTCGTTACAAACATTGGCAATATCTGCCCCCGAAAATCCGGGAGTTTGTTTGGCAAGGAAGTTTACATCAACCGATTCGTTGATTTTTATCGGGCGCAAATGCACCACAAATATCTGTTTGCGTTCGTGCACATCGGGTAAATCAACATGTATCTGGCGGTCGAAACGACCAGCACGCAACAAAGCTTTATCCAAAATATCGGCACGGTTTGTAGCTGCCAAAATAATCACGCCACTGTTCGAACCAAAACCGTCCATTTCTGTAAGCAACTGATTCAAAGTGTTTTCGCGTTCGTCGTTGCTTCCCATATTTGGGTTTTTGCCACGCGCACGACCTACGGCATCAATCTCGTCGATAAAAATAATACAAGGCGATTTTTCTTTTGCCTGACGGAATAAATCACGAACGCGCGACGCTCCCACACCTACAAACATTTCCACAAAATCGGAACCCGACATGGAGAAAAACGGTACATCCGCTTCGCCAGCTACGGCTTTCGCCAACAAGGTTTTACCTGTTCCCGGAGGGCCTACAAGCAAAGCTCCTTTAGGTATTTTACCACCTAATTCGGTATATTTATTTGGGTTTTTAAGAAATGAAACTATTTCTTCAATTTCCTGTTTTGCTCCAGCCAGTCCGGCTACATCTTTAAAAGTCGTTTTGTTGGCAGTGCTTCCTTTTTCGAAAACCTGTGCTTTCGATTTTCCAACACTGAAAATGCCACCTGCGCCACCACCCATTTGTCCGCCAATACGGCGATTCATAAATACAAAGAACAGTATTAATAGTAAAAATGGCAAAATGCTATAGAGAAACATTTCGATATAATCGCGGCTAACTTGGTAGTCTACAATACCTTTGTAGAGGTTTTCGTCTTTGGCTTTATTGATAAATTTCGAAAATTCTTCGACCGAAGGAATGCGCACACTTATCTTACGTTCCTTTTTGTAGATTTCGGCATTTTTGCCAAAAACGGTTGGAATTGATTTTTCAGTAACTTTGGCTTCGAGCATGTTTTTAGCCGAAAAAACGTCAATTTTTTCGACAACACCTGTTTTTACATATTCTTCGAAGGTAGAATAAGGTACATCTTTGGCCGGAGGTGTATCATTAAAAAAGTATGATCCGATTAAAACGGCTATAATAATGCCATAAATCCAAGAAATATTGAACTTTGGAACTTTTCCAGAGGGTTTCCCATTGTTTAGAGGTGTGGGAGGGGTTGGCTTTTTGTTTTCCATGTAAGGAGCGTAATTAATTTCTTTTTTTTGTTTATAAAATATTTTCTAATCGTTTAATTTTAGCGTCAGCCCAAAGGTGCTCTATGTCGTAAAAGGCACGTATGGGGCGCTGAAATACATGAACGATAATTTGACCGTAGTCCATAGCTATCCATTCGCAATTTTCGAATCCATCTGTGGCATAAGGCTTTACACTTATCTGCTCGCGTACGTAATCCCGAATAGATTGTGCAATGGCATTTACCTGTACATTGGAGTCGCCTTCGCATATCACGAAGTAGCTGCAGGGAGCTTCTTTTAATTTAGTAAGGTTTACTACGGCTATCTCTTTTCCTTTTCGTTCTTGTATACCTTCAACAATTTTTGTAACAATTTGTTCGTTTTCAGTCATCTATCTGGTTTGTATTTATATTATTTTCAACTGCAAATATACTCAAAATTAACAGTTTGCGAAAATGATTTGTGTTTATCTTTTTATAAAGCGAATTTCGATAAACTCAAATACTGTACCCGACATTTTTTTGTATAATAAAAATGAAATCTATGACAGATTGACAGAATGCCGCTGAAATAGATTTCATTTCGAGTATGTTTGCTGACTTGCAGTCAGTAATGAAGGTTTAAACCTGCGTTGTTTTCGTAGGTTTGTGCAGTTTTTTAAACACGAGCTATCAGTTGTTTTTTTCCTCCTTGTTTTTGTTTAATAAATCGGAAATTATAACGGCTGGTTCTTCGTTTTCGCTTATCAACTTATCAAAAGCCCAATAAATATCTTTTGAGAATACCAATAAGGCAATATACAATGATGATGTTGTAATATAGTATCTGATTGTTAAACTGACGTTTACATTTACTTCGAACTACTCTAATTTTTCGAGTAGTTGGATAACTTTTTAAATGCCATGCTCATGAGAGGATAAAGACTACTAATAACGGCTGTGCTTCAGGTGAATTGGAAAACTGAGAAGTTGGGTTTTAACAAGCAAGTGTTTATTTGTTAAAGCATTACCGCTTTTTGCAGTGTTTCCTTAATAAATGCGTTTATAGATATACCCAATTCGGCAGATCGTTGAGCTGTGCGGACATGAATTTCGGGCGTAAGACGTACATTAATAGTTCCGCTATATGGTTTTGCAGGCTTCCAGCCATTTTGTTCGCAAATTTCTAAATAATTATCAATTCCAGCCCTGAAATCAGCTTTCAATTCATCAAGCGTTGTACCTTCATAGCTTATCAGATGGCGTTTTTCAATTCCAATTACTTTGCCGAATAAGCAATCATCTTCGCTACTGTATTCTATACTTCCATTATAACCTTTGTATTCAAGTGTATTCATATTGGTAGTTGTTTATTAAATTAAACCATTTTCGATTAAATATTGGGTTAGTTGCCTCAGAACATAGCTTTTTATAAAACGATCTGGATGTGGTTTATGGATTGTGTACGAAAGTTTCTTTTCCAAGTGTATTAATCCAACTCTCGAACCAGAAGTTGCACCTTTATTATTGGGCTCAAAGCCCAATATTGTAAACAAACGCATTAATTCGTCAAAAGTGAAATCGGTTGGCTGATTTTTAAACCGTTTTATAAGTTTTTCTTTTGCACTCATTTTGTGTCTATTTTCAGTTGCAAATATCGTAACTTTATTTTGAATGTGCAATAGTCGAAACGAAAAATGACAAAACTGTTCTTAATGACTTATACTTGAAAAAAATATTTGAAGCTACAGTGTAGCGTAATCTTTGTAGAATTAATAGAACCTCAAAGCCACATAGGTGCGGATGATACATCCCGAGCATCGGGGGTACAGAGATATTTTTAATATGCAAATCTGGAGATTTGCTTCCAGCGCGACATAGGCAAGATCCTTTGCCGAAATTTACTCAACTTCCGCACTCCAATCTTTACTCGTTCCATCCACAATTAAAGCTTTTATTTTCTCAATGTTTTTTTTGGCAAATTCTTGTCCTAACTCAAGCTCACCACCAGGACATCGCATATCTCCGTCCCAAATATCCACTCCATTCACAATTGAAGGATACTCTTCTATATCAACACCATTGACCACAACTGCACAATTTACACCAGCAATTTTCAACTCATTTACTTTGTCGGCAATCCGTGCACCCACAGTTCCAACTCCTATTATTAGTATTGACATAAGTCTAACGATTTTTTATAATCAATTTTGCTGATTATCTCGATTTATACTGTTCTTTAAATGAATACAAAGGCACTGAAACCGATGATTTTAACCCATTTTTACGTTCAAAATTGAAATATACCACATCATACCTTAAAAAATTCCGTATTACATCTACCTGATTATTTGCTTTATCTACGGCATAAGCATTAAGCATACGAAAAGTACAATAATCCTCTTGGCAATTTTCGAACTTGGGATAAACGGTTTGCGTTAGCGAATCGTTTTTATATGTAAATACAATTTCCATTATTTTACTGTCGCTCAAATCGTTGGGCACGATAACCGAAATAAAGCTCGGACGTTTGTTTAAAGCTTCTTTTGCAACTGTTAAACTAAGGTATTCCGTTTTACCATCAACAGTATAAGGCACATCTAAGTACATCATTCTACCTTTTGGCAAATCTTCCACATCCCATACAAAAAAGTAATCCATACTGTCTTTTGGAGCATTTTTCATTTCATTGGGTTCCGAAATTGAAGCTGTCTTCTCTTTAGGAGAATTACAGGCTGCGAAAAGGATAAGGAAAATAAAAAATGTTAGTTTGAATAAATTCATATTATATTGATATTTAGCGGCTAATGAGTTTCATTTGCAATTCGCGAATTGCAAATAATTAATGTATTTTGCTATTTCAAGCGAATAGGAAGTCGCTATAATTATTACTTACGTGCATAAATATACGAAGAATGTTTGTTGTTTTCGTAGGTTTGTGCAATTTTTAAAACACGAGCTGTCAGTTGTTTTTTTCCTCCTTGTTTTTGTTCAACAAGTCCGATATTATAACGGCTGGTTCTTCGTTTTCATGTATCAACTTTTCGAAAGCCCAATAAATATCTTTTGAAGTACTGTGATGCATAAGCAATCTATCGTAAAACTCACCAGAGTAAAGCAAGGGTACTAATAAGTCGCACCGGTAATTGTAGGACAGAATGCGTTCGTCGACATCAATTTCAACTTTTCCTTTGTTGAGTAAATTGTTGAAATGAGCAGCCAATATAAATAAATCGGTTGTCATTTCGGGCGAATAATTTTCAACAATATTTACCCTGCAATGGTATTCTCTATTCTCAATGAAGTATCCAAATTTTGCAGACTTTTCATTTCCAATTTCAAACACCGCTACAATTTGCTTTTCACTCTCATAGATACCACTTTTCCAACCAGCATCGGCGTGCAACTTTTTTAATTGTTTCCAAGCCATTTTGTCTTGTTTTTCGGCGTTAAGCGATAGAAGATATACTCGTTTGAAGTAAAGAAGTACGTGGTTTATTTGTGTTTTCATTTTCTATTTTATTTTTTTTCACTGAGTGTAATCGTTTTATTTTCGTTGTCAATTAGTATTTTGGTGTATTTTCCTAATGCACTTTGTCCAAATAGCAAGGGGGCGTTCTTGTTGTACACAACCGATGCTTCTACATTATTCAACTCAAAATTGCCAATTTGAACTTTCCGTAAAATTATTTTTGTACCTACCGAAACATTGCCTGAGGCATCTATATATGATTGACTTCCCCGAATGTCCGATTTGCTTAAATATTTATTTTTGAGCATAAACTGCACTTCGGTTTGCGATATAGAAATGTCGCTTGCTCCTGTATCAAAAATAAAGTTAAGTGGTAAGTTATTTATTTTACATGCGACCTCGTAAGTTCCCCCCGAATTATTTAGCATGGGAACTACCACTGATTTACCTACAAGTTGTCCTTTTGTCGTGGAGGGCGCGTTTTCTTCTGCAGGTAATGCGCGTTGTATTTCAGTTTCAATTATTTTTTTCCATTTGGTAACCAGTGCTTTAAATTCCGGATTATTTCGGACATTATCTAAATCGTCGTCGTTTGAAAGATGCGATATGTCCTTATAGCCAGTTTCGAATGCCAATGTCATATATTTTACAGCTTCTACTGGTTTATTCATAAGCGAGTACAAACAGGTTGCATCGTAATAATTACCTTCGTTAGGATATTTATCCAAAATTTTATTCAACCACTCAATAGCTTCGGCTTCACGACCAAGTTCCAATAATGCATATTGCCTGCAATTGCCGCCATCGATTATGATAGTATCCAGTTTCAAAATAGTTTCGAAATCAGCAGTTGCTTTTTGCATATCGTTGATAGTGTTTTTATAAAACCGACCACGATGAATATAGGTATAAGCATAGTCTTTGTCAATCTCAATAGCTTTGTTGTAATCGCGCAAACCGGCAGTATTGTTTTTAAGAAACTCTTCGTTCACCCACCCTCTACGGTAATAGAACCATTGTACACGAGGCTCTAGTGCTATTGCTTGTGTATAGTCTTTTACCGCCTCGGTATATTCACCTTTTAATCGTTTCGCTTCGCCCCGAAAAGCGTAATCAAAAGCGCGGCTTGAATCTATAGCTAATGCCAAATTGTAGTCAGCAATAGCCAACTCTTGTAAACCAATATTCGTGTAACAATTTGCCCGATGTGAATAAATTGATACATTCGATTCAGTCATAAGTTTTTGTGCTATTGTATATGTTGCTACAGCATCTCCATAATCCTCTTTGTTTTCTTGCAGAATACCTTTATAGAATATCCAGAAGTAATTACTTGGTTCTTCATTTATTTTATTTGTAATTTTGGCCAACGCATAAGCATAATTTTTTTCGGAATATTCAAAAAATAAATTGCGATTGCTTTTGTCTTCATCGTCTAATACAAATGCCATAAAACTATTTTCTATAGCCTCATCAAACTTATTTTGATTGTAAGCACTTTTGGCACTATAATAATAGGCTACATCATATTTGGGATGCAGTTTTTTTAACTTCGATAGTAATTTATCTGCTTCGGTATATTTATTCATAGCTAAATAGTTTCGAGCTAAGCCAGCATGAGCAGCTGCGTTTGTTTCGTCGAATTTTAAAATACTTGCAAAATCAGCTTCTGCTTTATCGTACAATTTATTGTCAAAATATAATTGTGCACGGCCGATATAGAAGTCAGGGTCGGTACCATTTGTTTTTATGGCATTTGTGTAATCGACCATTGCTTTTTCCGGTTCTTCGAGCTCAATATATGTTTTTGCACGTAGTTCGTAAAGTACTGCCATGAGCTCTTTTTCTTTGCTTGTTGTAAATTTCAAGCCTGCATTTACATCATTTAGAGCCTTGGCATTCTCCGATGTGCTGTAGTACAGCCAAGCACGATAAAAATAGGTAAGTGAGCTAGTTGGATTATCCGATATATCTTTGTTGAAATATTCCAACGCCACATCCAAATCACCTTCATTTAATGCTTTTTTACCTGCTGTGAAATTTGAACTTTGACCGTAAATAGCTGTTGATAAGAAAATCAACACGCAAATGAATACTAGGTTTCTCATGATTGTAAATTTTAATTGATTTAATTAATAAATTGTTTACTCTTTAAAACTATATCTGAAAAACATTAGAAAAGTAACCGGATAGATGCAAAAAGAAATGCGTCTCTCTAATTTTAGAAAGACGCATTATCAGTATTAAATCCTGTTTTAGTTTGTAACTAAGGTGTAATTATTATATACCTTACCTCTGTTAACTACTTTAACAATAAAAGTACCCGTTCTGCGTGGAACCCATGAAACATAACAATCACCCGAATAATCTGCATCCGAACCTATTGAATTTCCATTTTCATCATAAACATATAAATCTAAATCTGTATCGCCGTCTCCAATAATTCCAACTTCTGCTAATTCCATTCCATCAAAAGTTACAAGATCTGTTATATAGCTTTCACCCCATACTTTGCGAGAAGCAGTACCAGGCCCTAATGTCCTTCCTCTAGTAGGACTTGTTGCAGACTTAACCAAACCTTCTAAAATTGCCTTTAAATTCGCATCTTCACCCGCTAAAGTTTTTGCATCGGTAAGTAAAGTAGTTACATCTAATGTCACTTTACTTGTTTTCTCACCTACATCTTCTTTTTTCTCACCCTCTTTAGTTTCCTTTGATTCCAAAGGGCGTGTTTGACTTGCACTAATCATCTCAGCAGCTTGTGCAAGTGCTAAAGGAGAATTCTTAGCATAACCATATTTTGCCAACTCACCGGCAAGTCTTAGCTCATTTAATGGCTGGCTAATACCATTTTTCAGGACTTCTTTTTCCTCTGATGTTTCAGCTTTTTTTGTACATGAAACACAAACAATTAGCGTACTTAACGCTGTTAGAAATAATACTTTTTTCATACGGATAAATTTGATTTTGTTGATAATTTTGTAAAAATAATTATATTTATTGAAATAGCATCATTTGAAATTAAATTTTTTGGTATAGGCGTTTAGGTCGCTGTACTTTGAATAAATAAGCTACTTTTGTAGCGTGGATAATAAAAAACAATATATAGGTGTGAATTCGATAGAGTTCAATAAATATTTTCAGACAGAGGAGGATTGCTATCGGTATCTTTCAGAA
>CAMDNO010000112.1 GCA_945902955.1 Porphyromonas cangingivalis | reverse complement strand
TTGTCCTTCAAATTTTTTGTATATTTCTTTAATAACTTCGGCAATATAGGTTGCTGTTCCGGTTGCAGGGTCGAGCATCTGTACACGATGAACTTCCTGTTCAATCACCTTGCCTTGTATGTTTACTTTTATTTTAATTTTGCTCGAATCAGCTATACCTTCTGGCAAATTAAACTCAGTTTTCAATATTTCATCAATTGCTCGTACCTGAAAACTAACAACAGGGTGTGGAGTGTACCACACGCCACGCGCCTTGCGTAGTTTTGGGTCGTATTCACTCAGAAACGTTTCGTAAAAATGGATAATCGGGTCTTCTGTTTTTGTACTCTTGCCATAGTTTTTGAGCATTTGATCTACATTACAAGCCAAAAATATATTTACCAAGTCATCAACAATCCATTTTATACGGTCGTCCACCTCTAAACCTGCAATATATCCAAAAAGTTTTTTCAGAAATGGATTTGACTTTGGTATCAACTCGTATGCTTCCTGTCGGCTAAAAGTTGGTAATGTAGAATCGTGTAGTCGGGCAGCAAACATGCCGTAAGCGATGGTTTGAGCATACACATCAGCAAAACTTTTTGGCGTAATGTCGTGAATTAAGATTTGTTTGAAAGCATTTAATTGGTCTTTCAGCGTACTATCTTCGCTATTTACCTCATCATCTGTCAATGCTTTTTCGATAACAGCTGAAAGATTTCGAGCCTTGCCAGCCATCATTTCGGCTAATTTCTTCGAACTCTTAATAGTTTGTCCGTGATGCGAACAAAAGTCTTTTATAAAATTCTCAAAACTTGCAAAATTTTCGGGTAACGGACGAACCTCTAAAGCCCCTCCTTTGGAGGGGTTTGGGGAGGTCGTAATTTCGCCAATCGCAATTTTGGTTACAAATTCTCCCTCACGATAAAGTATAAAATTCAGATAATCGGTAAAAATAAGATTCCCGAGCGAAGCTTTGTAACGGTCGAATTGTTCTTTGTTTCCTGTTTTCTTGAGTCCTTCAAGGTCACGGTCGCCAATATCTTTCGCTTCTATAAAACCAACGGGAATCCCGCTATCAGGGCGGGACAAGTTATCTTTCTTTGTCAGAATGTAGTCGGGCGCGCCACAACTTTGTCGTTTTGGTTCGTTGGTTGCGCGGATTGTAGGAACTACCGTTTCAATCAGCTGTTCCAACGCACCACGAAATGTATGTTCTGTTGCGTTACCAGCTTTGAATTTCTGGTTTATGGTGTCGAGATATTGGGATAGGGTCATGTTGTGGTGTTATTCAAATTTTCTCGTCAAAGATACGTTTTTTTTCTTTTTTTTCGGCTTACACCCAACGTATCGCTATGTTTACCACCATTTTTATATTAATCAGTATAACAGATGATAATTCCACAAAAATACACTTTATTTTTTTAAAATCTAATATTTAGACTTTAAAAAAATGCCCGAACTTCACAGCCCAGGCAATTCACTAAAATTAATAATTAATTTACAAAAAAACCGCCCTTGTAATAAGAGCGGTCTTCCGGTTGTTGTGTTGATTAAAAAAAAAGCCAAGTGCTACGAAACAGACATTACGAGGCTGCTTTCTTGCAGTTCGTTAGCCATTTTTTCAAATGCTTGTTTTATTTTTAGCAGTTGGTTTTGTGTTACGGGTTTCGATCCTGCTACGTAATGCCTGAAGTTCGATGCACTCATTCCGGCATATCGCGCTACTTTCGTAGCATTCAGAAAATCGAAGTGATTAAAAAAACTAGGCAAATCATACGTCCAGTTTACATCCAATTCAGCGAACTGTTCGTTTGGATATTCATTTTTCATTTCGGCATAAAATGTAAAGCAGTCAGCTTTAGCATCTTCCACAGTAGCGCCATTTCCGCCAAGGTCAAAGTGTTCGAATGGATAATTACATATACATTCATAACCTTCCGATCCATTTTTTACAACCAAAATATCCACTTTTAGTTTTTTCATGTTGTTTGCTCCAATTTGAGTTCACTCCTCAAACATTGATACAAAAATACGCATATACGCGTACATGTCAAAGCAAAAACACGATTATTTTATTCAAAACAGTTGAATTTAAATATTTTTAGCACAAAAAACAAATAGCCGAACTACACAGCCCAGGCATCACAAAAAAGCCCCACCGGTGAGGGTGAGGCTCATACACAAACGATTTGTAATTGTCAAACAACAAATCAGAGTGATATAGTTATCAATTCTTTAGCAAACCGATGCAATTCAGTTTTATTTTTTCTTCCAGCAACTTACTTCTACTTTCCACAATTCGCTTTTGCGCGACGAGATGCGTTTTGTTTGATTGATTTGTTTGGGGGTGTCTATCAATTTAAAGTTGGAGCTAAGCAATTCCGAAATTCCTTCGAATGAGGTAAAAGGTTCACCATCCTTTTTGAATCCTCCCGGCCAATGCGCTCTTTCAACATTGCTACCATCCCAATCGTAAGTAGCTGCAATAATGAGTATTCCGCCATCGTTGAGGCGTTCGTGAATTTTTTGTAAAAAGATAATAGGACAAATTAACTCTTCTAACAAATTAGGCAATACAATAACATCGAAGCCCGTGTAAATTGATTTGAGATTATTGGCATTGTCTTGCATAAATTGGATATTTTCGCCCTTAGTTCGTACGTCAGTTTCCGACAATACAATTTCGCGGTAAAACAACAAATCGCCTTCGTCCTTCACAATGTAGCGAATAAAACCTTTTTGTTGCAACTGTATTGGCGATTGAATAAAACGTGCGGAAAAATCGATAGCAGTAACTTTTTCGGCAAAAGGCGCTAGTTCAAAAGCTAAACGTCCAGTTTTTGTATTGAGGTCGAGTACGTGCTTGGATTTCAAATCGGTTGTATCCACTACTATCTGCGCCAATTGCTTGTAATAATCCACATTGCCACCAAAAGCATCACCCCAATTGTTTTCGCAGGAGTTAGCTACTTCAATATCAGTTTCGTAAGCATTTGTTTGCAAATTGAGTGGTGTTTCGGACTCTACCACCCGAAATCCGGCATGTTGATAAAAATGACGACGAAAGGCATAGCGCGCACTTCTCAAAGCTTCATTTCCGGTGGAAATCCACGAACCACCTTTGATAATATTATGATTTCCATCGAACGTTGGTGTCGAAAAATCGTCGTACATGGGATGCACATTAAAACCGGCATAACCCGTTATAGGTGTTTCGGTCCACTGCCAAACATTGCCAACCACATCGTAAAAATCACCCATTTTAAACATGTCGACAGGGCAAGGCGACATGAAATGCTCTAAATTTATATTTCCGGGAGCAGTTTGCCAGTCGGGCGCATCGGGGATAGTACAAACTTCGGCCAATCTATACCATTCGGCTTCGGTAGGCAGGCGAAAAGTTTTATTATCCCTTTCGGATAGCCAGTTGCAATAAGCTTTTGCTTCGAGGTAGTTTACTTCTGCAGGCCAATTCCAAGGCATCGGAATTTCTTCGGCAACTAAACGTAGCCAGTATCCATCCTCTTTTTTTCTCCAAAACAAAGGTGCCGAAGCCTGTTTGAAGTTTCGCCAATTCCAGCCTTCTACTGTCCAATACTTCTCAACATTATAACCATCGGCTTGCACAAATTGCAAGAAATCACTGTTTGAAATGAGGAACTTTGTTGTTTTAAAATCATTAACCTTCTCGTTTTGAAGGCCATACTCGTTATCCCAGCCGTAATACTTATCTTCGTGCATTTTGCCAAGATTTATTTCGGCACCAGCAACGGCTAAAAATTCATTTGTTGGCGCTTCACCTACTTGCGAACAAATTTGACCAAATTTATCTTTCAAAACCTCTTCAATAGGCAACTGTCGAATAAGCACAGATGATGTTTCCAAATGAATTCGTTCGTGCTCTATACCCATCATGATAATCCAAAACGGATTATCCCAGCCAATAGGTAAACGGAGAGGAGCTGTTTTGATAATATTTATAATAATCGCCTTTGCTTTGGCACGATAGTCGCGCACTTCCGAAACGGCAGGCCAGTTATAATTGCGTTCATCCAAATCGTCCCAACTCATCTCGTCCACTCCTATAGCAAATTTGGATTCAAAATCGGGATTTATTCGAATGTCGATAATTTTTGTGAGAAACAGTTTATTAATAAAAAACACTGCTGTATGCCCTAAATAAAACAGCAACACATGACGCAAAGGATCGCCACGATGGTAAAACACGTCATCTGATTTAAGCTGTTCGTAGAGTTTTTCATCCACCGCCCATGTTTTTTCGAAATAAGTCAGAATTTCCTGTCTTTTTATTTCTACATTTCCAGCAGAAATATCAATTGTTTTCGTAATTAATTCTTTCATGTGTTTATAAATGTTTTTTAAGGGTCACATGGAACTCACAAAACAAAATTTATCCCGATAACTATCGGGAACCCTGTGGGTCAAAATAGATTAAATTTTGTCATGTTCGTTTCATTAATCATTAAATAGAGGTTTGTGTAAATATATTTTTTTCATCACAAAATCAGTTTTTCCATCGGGCTTTCTTTTTGTTTGCTCAATAGAAGTATATTTTTCGAATGCAAAATTTTCATAAAGCTTTATAGCTGGTATATTTTCTTCCCACACCCGAATAAAAACATCGGTATAGTATTGATATTCAATCTTTTCAAAAAAAGCATTCAAAAGCATTTTTCCAAATCCCTGACCTCTGAAAGGTTCCGCCACCATAATTTCGGCAATATACGCACATTTATCCAACTTAAAATTAGATGTAATTGCCTGAGGACATTGATAATCGAGCGATAGGGGTGTATATAACAAACAAGCTTTAAAAATGTTATTATGTTTTACAAATATAGCATAGCCATGTTTTAATATTTCAGAAATATAAACATCAAGATTGTTTTTGTCGATATATTGTTTGGAGAAACCTTTAGAGTAGGCATCGTGATATAGTTGTACGATAGCATCAAAATATTCGATGCTATTAGATTTTAAAATTAAGTGAGAATTGAAATTAGATATAGACATTGTATTGGTTAATTCCAATTTACACGCCCACCTCGACTTGTAGTAGACGTTCCTAACTTATAAGTTAAAGTCAAATCAAGATTCATTAGGTAATCATTACTTTTGGAAGGACCTGTTGAAATACCATCAATATAATCTGAAAAAGAAGAATGAATTACAAATTCGGCACCAATAGCGAAAGAGGATGAAAGTTCGTATTCGTAACCAACTCCAACAGGAAAGGAAGGGGAAACAGTTAGCATTTTAGCATTATAACCGCCATTTGGCAAGTCTGTAAACTTAGCATTTGGAGCGTGCGAATCGGTAATTCTAAGCGGTCTTT
The DNA here is from genome assembly GCA_945902955.1 of Porphyromonas cangingivalis. Taxonomy (GTDB): domain Bacteria; phylum Bacteroidota; class Bacteroidia; order Bacteroidales; family Paludibacteraceae; genus Paludibacter. The sequence continues at coordinate 8,898 of CAMDNO010000112.1, read as the reverse complement.
TACTATTAAAATCAACATTACCAACCATTACTCCGGTTCCTACAAACGCATATATTTTGTGTGGTGTCCAATAATCAGCATTTTCGCCTCCAATTATATTATATTCGAGATGTAAAGCAAAAACCGATAAATTGGTCGAAAAATCGAACCCACGAAGTTCATTTCTCGAACCTTCATCCGTTCCTTCGAATTTACCAAAAAGAGCATTTATTTTAAATCCAACATTATTTTCAAATAGATATCGATAGTTGAGCGAAAACATATATTTCGTTTGTGCTACAATAAAATCAGTTTTATTAATAATTCCCTTTGTATCTTTATTTCCACCTACATCGCCAAAAAGGTACGACGGACCAATACCAGTTAACACAACTGAAGACTGACCAGGTGTAGTAAATTGATACAAGCCATTACGGCTTTGTGAAAATAACAAAGTTGTAACAGCTGCTAAGAGAATCAAAATACCTTTTCTTTTTGTAAACATCATTGATTTAATAATTTATAGAAATCAACATCAACTAAAGCTTGAGAAATGAAGCAAATTTGGAAAATGTTTGTATGGTTACAAACTCAAAAATGATTGCAAATATACAATAATTGTTTGAGATGAACATAAATAATACCAAAAAACTCAATAACGAAAACTACTACCACCAACAAATTCACGTAAAAGTGAGGTAGGTGGTATTTCTCTCTCAGGAATGGAGATAAAATAGTTTAGAAACTTTATCAATCGATGCGTTTCGGTGTATTCCTCACAATACTTGGGAACCTCAGCCAAAATTGGCTCTGCATGTCTTTTGAGCACTGCCAATTCGAACAACAAAGCTGAATTAAACATCACATCTGCATTTTCCTGAAATGGAAAAATCCATTTTTCTTCTCCACGTCGCACACTTGGCCAGCGGGCTATTGTTTCGCGTGCCGAATAGTTGCGAAAACGATAGTCTCTAATAATTCGGCGCAGCAAGCGAGTATCCGCTGTAGGAATCCAATTGTGGTTGTCGATGGATATGGTGGTAAGTGCCGAAACATAAATTTTATACGTTAAATTTTGCGGAATATCGGGCATCAAGGCCGGATTCAGAGCGTGAATTCCCTCCATCACTAATACGCTATCATCCGTTAGCCGGAGTTTTTCGCCTTTAAAATAACGTTTCCCATCTTCAAAATCAAAAAATGGAACTTCAACCTCTTCTCCTTGAAGCAATTGCTTCAATTGCATATTAAAAAAAGGCAAATCCAACGCATGTAAATGTTCAAAATCCCATTCGCCGTTTTCGTCTAAAGGCGTGGTATCGCGATTTACAAAATAATTATCGAGCGAAAGTACAATTGGCTTTAACCCACACACCATCAACTGAATAGATAAACGTTTACTGAAAGTGGTTTTTCCGGATGAGGACGGACCTGAAACAAGAACGAAGCGAACTTTTTCGGATTTTTTTGAAATTGCATCGGCAATTTCAGCAACTTTTTTTTCGTGCAATGCTTCCGAAACTTTTATATGATTAAATGTTTGATTGTTACGAAATGACTGATTGAATTCGCCTACATTATTCAGATTCATAATTTTATTCCAGCCCACATATTCTTTAAAAATATCGAACATTTTGGGTTGCATTTCCAGCGGCTCGAGCTCGTCCGGATTATTTCGGTTCGGCACTCGAAGCAGCATTCCATCGTAATAAGGCATTAAATCGTACAAACCTACACTATCTGTGGAAGGTAACAAAACACCATTGTAATAGTCGATATAGTCGCCAATACGATAAAATCGACAATATGGAGTACCCAAAGTTTCGAGCAGCGACACTTTATCCGAGTGATGTTTACGCTCGGCAAATAGACTATTTACGACTTTTGTTTGCTTTTCTTCGCAGAAAATTTTTTCGCCCGAAGCAGCAATCTCGGCAATTCGGTTTTTAATTTTATGAATAATATCCTCTGTTATTGGCGAATTCAAACCTTCTAATTTGCAATAATACCCTCGCGAAATAGGGTGTTCTATACGCAAAGAATATGCAGGGAAAACATCTTCGATAGCCTTGGCTAAAATCATACTCAAGGTACGAATATATACCCGCATTCCGGACTGAATGCTCATATCAATAAACTCAATATCTTTGGGTTTATAAACCATAAAGTCGAGCGCTTCCACTTTATAATTGACACGTGCTGCAACCACCTGAAATTTTAAATTGATTTTTAGTAGAGCGTAAACATCGCTAAGTGAGGTGCCAAGGGGAATATCGTGATACGATTTTGTATTTTTACAATAAATTGTTACTAAGTTTTGCATCAATAGAATGGAATTAAAAATTTGACGTAAAAGTACAATTTTTTTTGATGATAAAATTGCTAACTTCCATTTTTTGAATTACTTTTGCCAAATTAATATTGATTAATTGTAAAATTGTAAAATTGTTTAATTATAAATTGTCTTAAATTAATGAATTTATTTGATGTTTATCCGCTTTTCGACATTGAAATTACCAAAGGAATAAGTTGTAGAACTTATGATAAGCAAGGCATGGAGTACCTCGATTTATATGGAGGACATGCTGTAATTTCCATAGGACATTCGCACCCTTATTATGTGCAAAAACTTGCTCAACAAGCCGAAAAAATTGTTTTTTACTCCAATTCGGTCATCAACAAACTACAAACAGAGCTGGCTCAAAAACTTGGGAAAGCCTCGGGGTATGAGGATTATTCCCTCTTCCTAATAAGCTCGGGAGCCGAAGCCAACGAAAATGCGCTAAAATTAGCTTCGTTTCACACTGGTCGCACCAAAGTTATTGCTTTCGAGAAAAGTTTTCACGGACGCACCTCGGCTGCAGTACGCGTTACAAACAATCCGAAAATTGTAGCGCCTATCAACGAAGGTTTTGATGTTGAATTTCACCAACTAAACAATTTTGATTCTGTCAACAATTCGCTAAAAAAAGGTGATGTGTGCGCCGTAATTATTGAGGGTATACAGGGCGTTGGTGGAATTAATATTCCGGATAAATTATTTTTACAACAACTCAGCGCAGCCTGCAAAGAAATAGGCACTATTCTAATTTTAGACGAAGTACAATCGGGCTACGGACGAAGCGGAAAGTTTTTTGCCCATCAGCACGCCGATATTCGCCCCGATTTAATAACTGTTGCCAAAGGCATGGGCAATGGATTTCCGGTTGGCGGTTTGTTGATAAGTCCAATGTTCGAAGCGTCGTATGGGCTGCTGGGAACTACTTTTGGTGGAAGTCATTTGGCGTGTGCAGCTGCAATAGCAGTACTCGATGTAATGAAAGCTGAGAATTTAGTGGAAAATGCACGTAAAATTGGCGACTATTTAATAGAAGAACTCCAGAAAATGGAGGGCATAAAAGAAGTGCGCGGCCTCGGATTAATGATTGGTATTGAATTTGATAAACCTGTAAATTTACTACGTAAAAGTTTGCTTTTTGATAAAAAGATATTTACAGGCGTAAGTGGCAACAATATTATACGTCTACTCCCACCACTATGTTTGTCGAAGCAAGATGCAGTGCTTTTTTTAACTAAGTTTAAAGAAGTAATTGCTCAGCAAGCATAATTTCAAAAGTATAAGTTTAAAAATAATAAATGTCCGACTCAAGTTAAGTCGGACATTTTATTTTTATTAAAATAGGATTTTTTATTTTTTATCTCTCACCACAGCTAATTTAGTGCTAAGTTCGGCTACAATTTTCGGGTTTTGATCGGCTACGTTTGATTTCTCTCCAGGATCTGTTTTCAGGTTGTATAATTGCGCCTTACCCATATTTCCGAGTTCGGTGTTCGTGTCTTTATTTATTTTAACTCCTTTGCTTGGCTCAATGTATTTCCAATTCCCAACTACAATAGATAGTGCAATGTTAATGTTTTGTTTCACCACAAATTTTCTATCTTTTTTGCTTTTTCCTATCAATGTTTTTAAACCATTTTGACTGTCGGGGGCTTCGTTATCCTGTATTTTATAATTTGTTAATGCTGCCAACGAAGCGTACCAATCTATTTGCGACACCAAGGCATCGGTAACACCCGGTTTTACTTTTCCCGGCCAGCTAACTATCTGTGGAACGTGCGTACCCGCTTCGAAGCTGCTGTATTTTCCGCCACGAAATGGTCCCCACGGCTTGTGGTCGCCAAGCAATTCCACAGCCTGATCCTGATAACCATCGTCAATTACGGGCCCATTGTCGCTCGAAAGAATAATCAACGTATTTTCGTCTAAATTCAACTCTTTGAGTTTGGCCATCACCTGCCCTACCGACCAGTCGAATTCCACCAAGGCATCGCCACGAGGTCCCATACCGCTTTTACCCACAAAGCGAGGATGCGGCACGCGCGGCACATGCACATCCTGCGTTCCGAAATAAAGAAAGAAGGGTTGATTTTTATTGTTTTCGATAAATTGCAATGCTTTTAAGGTAATACTATCTGCAATATTTTCGTCGACCCAAAGGGCTGATTTTCCACCACGCATCCACCCTATACGCGAAATTCCATTTACAATAGCCTGATTATGAGTATGACTTGGATGTATACGAAGCAATTCAGGATTATCTTTTCCGGAGGGTTCACCAGGGAAATTATTGATATAACTCACCTCAATAGGGTCGTTAGGGTCGAGTTTGACAACGCGTCCGTTTTCCATAAACACACAAGGCGTTCTATCGCCCGTAGCAGCTAAAATATAGGAATAGTCGAAGCCAAGATCTTTCAGCCCGGGTGTAATTAATCCGTTCCAATTTTGTTTTCCCGTTTCGGAACCCAAGCCCAAATGCCATTTTCCCACAGCGCCTGTTTTGTATCCGGCAGATTGCATCATGCGAGGAATGGTGTGTTGATCAGGCTTAATAATCATGGCAGCATCGCCAGCCGCAATACCGGTTCCTGCTTTACGCCAAGGGTATTGTCCGGTAAGAAAACCGTAGCGCGAGGGAGTACTTGTGGCCGCTGCACAATGCGAATTGGTAAAAAGCAAGCCTTCGGCAGCTAATTTATCAACATTGGGCGTTTTTACTTTAGAGTATCCATAGCAGCTGAGGTCGCCGTAACCAATATCGTCGGCATAAATAATTACAATGTTAGGTTTTGCTTGTTTCGAAGCCGCTTTGCTAATAGCCGAAATACCTACAAGTGGCATTAGCGCAAGCGAGAAGGAGGATAAAATATTGTGTTTCATAAGTATATAGATGTTTTGTTTTAAAAATTACCTCAGCTATTCAAATTTGTTTTTTGCAAAATTAGCAAAATAGCAAAATATTAAAGTTAAAATAAGGTTCAATAAGGTATAAAATAAGTTCAAAGCTACGGTTTTTATTCGGAAAGGCACTTTCCTAAGAGTAATTTGTAGATTGTGTATAGTACACTACTCTGATGCATTTTTGTAAAAACAGACAAAATAATCTCGAAAACAAGAAAATATTATTTGTAATTATTACATATTTATATGAACAATAATTTACATAATATTGTTATTCCTTAAAATCAGTATCCTTTTGATATGTATTTGACGAAAATCCATATCAAATTAATTAAATTAAAATTGTCATGAAAAAACTATTACTTGTCTTTTTAGCCGTTATGCTTTTCGGCTTATCATCAAAAGCAATTTCGAATGCAGCGTTTATCTACAACACAGATTTAACGGATGCACAATCTTTTGAAACGTTTCTTGAAGCAAACGGTTTTGCAGTAACGCTTATTCCAATTGCAAACACTGCAACCACTGATTATACTGGTTACAATGTAATTATCACTAGTGCAGCCTCTATACTTTCACAAACACAGGCCGATGCTATAAAAGCTTTAAACAAACCAATTATAGGCTTAGGAGGTGGCGGTTACAGGTCATTGGGATTGATGGGATTAGATATCGGCACCCCAAATGGAATGTCGGGTAATGAAAATAAAATGTTTGTAGAAAATGCAACTTTAACTGTTTTCAATTCTCCAATTGATATAACTATAAATACCGGAGATTCAATTCAGTTATTTACAGGTTTGGCCTCCGCTTCACCTGCCCGTATGATTTATGTACCAACCCCTAAAGCTTCTATTGAAGGACTTTTGCGCTTCAGACCTCTATATTACGCTGTAATTCGCCAACATGGTAAATATACATTTTGGGGATTTACGTTATCACCTGCCAGCATGACACAAAATGGTAAAGATCTGTTTGTGAATGTGATAGCAGATGCTATAGTTACTTACTCTATTACTGCTTTGCCTAAAACAAATACACTAAATGAACCTACTTTGCAATTTAACTCACAAACGAAACAACTGACAGTTACTGGAGTCTCAGGTGATATGGAACTTTCGGTGGTCGATTTGAGTGGCAAAACGCTAATTAATAGTCAGTTGCAAAATCAAATTAATTTATTGGGCTTGAATAAAGGCGTTTATGTGGTGAAAATCAAATCGGCAAATACGGTAATTTCTAAGAAATTTATTTATTGAAGCTGAAGTATTTCTATTTTGAAAGATGTTAAATTTAATGACAGAATTAACAGAAATATAAACAAATGGTATAATAAGGTCGTATTTAGAAATGCGACCTTATTTTTTTAATTTTAAAATAAACTGCTTATCACTTTCGGCCAAATTGAAAAAAATTAAACCACAATAGGCACAATAGAAAATATAAAGAAAACAAAAAAGGGCACAATAGACCAATGCCTTTCGGCATTTTAAGATGTAAGACTTGGAATAGTGTTAATTTTATTATTCTTACTATGAACTATTGTGACTATTGTGGTTATATTTCTTACATTACATTTATCAAATTGAAGTCAGCACACACATTGTAACTGATATATTTTTAACCTTGACTAAAGGGGATAAGCAGTTAAAATAATAATACTATGTCAAAAAAATATATTTTCGTCCTATTTTTAACAAGCTTGTTTGTAATTGGGTGCAAGCAAAATACAAAACAAACACATTCGATAGAAACTAAAACAGACTCGCTTGCTACTATCGACGACAAGAATTGGGAAATTGCAGTCAATAACGGCAAGGGGAAACCCAATGCAGTTTATTCGTTAGCGGCGACCGCTAATTTGATGGATAATTATGTGCAAAATGTTACAAAAATCGATGAGGAATTGGCCTTTTCTTTGTCGGAAAATAAAAATTACGCAAAATACCTCTCCACAGATAGTCTTATGATTGATTCTATCGGTTTGTGGGACGATTATGTGGTCTATCAGGTTTCGAACTTCTATGTGATGCATCGCTCCATTTTGCTAAAATGCGTTGATGGGAAATATCGTTTTTTATATACCGAATCGGATCATGTTGGCTCACCGCAATCGGGCACTTCGATTTTTGACAACTTAAATGGTAATAAAGCGCTTTCGAAAACTGAAATAGCCCAATTATTTCACCCTACTTTATCGGAAAGCAATGGAGAACAATTACTTACCGTAAAATATTTTGTAAGTGGAAATAGCGAATATATCGGAAGCTCTACATTTACATTAGATAAAAAGACGCATTTACCGAAAGAAATAAAACAATAAATTGATTTAAGGAATTGAAAGAACTTTTCGACCTCACCCCTAACCCGATAGCTATCGGGGTTCCTTGAGGAGAGGGGGACAGCCGTCAAGCTAATTTTTCATATTTCCGCCCCAAGCCCCTAAAGGGGTGTAAGGTTAGTATCGTCTATATAATTTGATGTAAAAATATCACAATATGAATTTACAAATTAGAAATTTCAGAGACAGAAGTAATTTCTGTTCCCCTTTAGGGGGTAGGGGCAGTAAATAAATCACTAAATTATAAAACTTCTTTTTTTAATATCTTCCTTAGCTTGACGGCTAAGCCTTGAGGAGAAAGGGACAACATACTGCAACTTAGGAATAGAGCAAATTGATTTAAATTGTTAAAATAAAGACACTTATATCAATGTCGTTAAGTTAAAGAATTCAGTTACAATAAGCCTCCCGTCTTTGTCGGGATAAATTGCAGGCTTCACTTAACGACATTGATTTAATTCAAGACAAATTAATTACTAAACTTCACACCCACAAAAAATGCTCGTGGTAGCGAAGGTCCATAAATATAACTGGCATCGCGAAAAGCGCCCAAATCCAAATCTTTTTGATAGCTGTTGAATACATTTTTCACACCACCAGTGAGTTGCATTGCAATGCCATTGAGGCGAATATCGTAAGTTGCTTTTAGGTTAATATCGGTAAACGAAGGCGTTTTTTCCAAACGATCGGCAGCTATGTAGCCCGCAAAGTGCGGCGAAAGCATGCTTCCCGTGTAGGTTCCTGTTGCGTTAAGCAGAAATTTCTTTGTTGCATTGTAGGTCAACGAAAAAAAGCCATAATCCGAAGGCGTACGCATTAGTTTTCGCTCGGGAGCAACCGTAGGGTCATTGGACCATGTTTCGGCCACATCGTACAAACTTTGTTGTAAGGTAAAGCCAAATTGCAACTGATATTTTGGCGAAGGCACAACTTTGGCTTCCAGATTTATACCGCTTACACGTGCACCAGCACCGTTTTGACGTAACATAACTTTCTGACCATTTGCATTTTGTCCTTGATCTACCAAAATAAAAATATCATTTATTCGTGTTGAAAACCCTTCTATTAATACGTCTGCCTCTGTGGTTCCAATTTTGAAATCGTAATCGAAAGAGGTACTAAAGGTGTGCGAGTATTCGGGTCGCAAATCAGGCGCAATTTCAATAATTTTGATAGTTCCCCCTATTGCCTCCAGATGCAAATCTTCGTCGAAAGCTTGCGGCGCACGAAAACCGGCAGCATAAGAGCCTCTCCAATTGAGATTTTCGGTAAAATTGTATTTCAAATTCATACGCGGACTAAACACCATTTTGGATAATAAATTATGTTTATCAAA
>CAMDNO010000111.1 GCA_945902955.1 Porphyromonas cangingivalis | reverse complement strand
TCCAAGTGATTACGGGTACGAATGGTAATGTGGTAATCACCGGAAGCCGCATCTGGCACTTCGATATATGGTTTACCAGCGGAATGAACTGTACCGTCCTGATTTAATTGCAAACCTGTAATGCGGTAAGCGATATTGCTGTAAGTAGCATTATGCAGTTCTACACTTAAAGTATCAACCACAGAACCTTCGAACTTATCTACTACATCACCCAATACGGCATCATATTCCTTGCATTTATTCATATTCGTACCATTCCAGAGACCTTCGAGGTAAACTTTGAGAGTAAGCTGCTTGTTGGCTGTATTCGGTATTTTATCATAAAAATCAATCGAATATGGCGTTGCCGTGGAGCCGGTTATGTTTTGCGGAAGGAATTTCAGGGTAGAATTTGTTGCCAACAGTTCTTTGCTACTGATTGGGTCATAACTTTTAAAGGTGATAGTTTTGTTCATATCTTCCTTATTACCCCACACCATTATAAAGGCCATGTATCGCTTGTATGATTCTACGTATTTCAAAATAGCAGTTCCTCTTTTTTCTGTTTCGATAAATGCCGATAATTGAATGTCATTAGTTGCTATTTCCGTATCATCAATCGTTAAAATAGATGTTACCGTCATGCTTAATTGATACTTATTATTCGATGTGGTAGCTGATTGTATCACTGTGATTTTATTATCGGAAACACCAGATGCTGAAACTGTTACAATTGCTTGTCGAGTTACTGTTGAATTAGCAGCCGAAAATGTAAGAACACCATTTGCGTCAGAACTTACATTCAACCAACTTTGGTCGGATGCTGCATTCCAAGTGGTATTGGATGAGATATTGACCGAAGTTGTATTGTTAGCATTAGGATCTAATACAACTGCACTGTTTGAAACAGTAACATAAGGAGCACTTGCTTGTTGAGTAACCGTAATTACTTTATTTGCTGCTCCAGTTGCTTTTACTGTTACAGTTGCCGACCTGGTGGTAATTAATAGATTTTTGTCCGCAGTGAAAGTCAGTGAGCCATTACCTGTTGCACCAGTAGTTACTGTCAGCCAACTCTGATTGGAAGTTGTAGTCCAAGTTGAGTTTGAAGTAACATTGACCCATGCTGTGCTGTAAGCTCCTTCCGAAATACTTGCTGTTGTTGCCGAAACAGATAAAGTGGCATCACCGGCAGCTTGCGTTATAGTAACTATTTTATCGGCAATACCTGTTGCTTTTAGTTTTACATTTGCTAAGCGTGTACTAATTGTTGGATTGGTCGTATTAGCCGTTAAAGTCAATGTTGCAGTGCCAGATGCACCTGAAGTTACTGTCAGCCATGTTTGGTCTGAAGTAGCCGTCCAAGCAGAATTAGATTCTACATTAATTGAAGCACTACTATTGGCTACTTTTAATACATTTGCTGAGTTTTCCGAAACTGATAAACTGGCATCACCAGCGGCTTGGGTTATAGTAATAGTTTTATCAGTAACTCCGGTAGCTTTGATAGTAACAATTGCCGTACGCGCAGCTATTGTTGGATTAGCTGCTGTAGTTGAACATGTAACAGTAGCATTGCCGGTTGTACCAGGTGTTACAGATAACCAAGTTTGATTGGATGATGTTGTCCACAAGGTATTGGAACTTACATTTACAGTGGCAGTAGCATTTAGTGTTTTTGCAACGCTTGCTGTAATGGCTGCAACTTCTACTATCGGATCGGAACCTGCTTGTGTAACAGTAATGGTTTTGTCGGCTACACCAGTTGCTTTTATTGTTATAATAGCTTGCCGTGGTGTAGTACCAGGATTATTCGAGTTGGCTTTTACATTAAATGTCTCATTGCCAAATCCAAAAGTTTTGAAAGCCAACCAGCTTTGATCGGCTGTTGCTGTCCACGATACGTTAGTTGTTAATCCTACACTTCCAGTACTATTTACATTTTTTCCAACAGAAACAGAACCTGTGGATACTGACATCACAGGATCGCCAGCGGCTTGGGTAATACTAACCGTTTTATTTGTAGTATTAGTTCCACTTCCTGCAAGTAGTGTTACATTCGCCGTTCTGGTTGATGTTGTCGGATTAGCTAATATAGTCGTACATGTTAATTTTCCGCTACCAGAAGCCCCAAGGTTAACAGTGAGCCAGTCTTGATCAGACGCTGCAGTCCATGCGGTATTGGATGTAACATTAAAATTGGAGATAATATTGGCTGTTTTTGCCACATCTGCAGAATAAGCCGACACGGTCAAAGTAGCATCACCCTCCTTTTGAGTTACAGTAACTATTTCATCCGGAATACCTGTTGCTTTAATGGTAACAGTTGCCTTACGAGTTCCAATTGTGGGATTAATTTCGCTCGCAGTAAAAGTCAAAGTGGCATTGCCGGATGCACCCGAAGTTACCGATAACCAACCCTGATTGGAAGTAGCCGTCCACGTAGTGTTAGAAGTTACTGTGATTGAGGCTTTACTATTAAGTGTTTTATCCACAGTAGCAGTTATTGCAGATAAAGACAGTGTAGGGTCGCCAGCGGCTTGTGTTACAGTTAAAGTTTTATCAGTTGCCCCTTCAGCCTTCAATGTTACAGTTGCTATTCTGGTAGTTACGTTCATATTCGTTGACGTTGCTGTGCAAGTCAGAACTCCGTCACCATTAGTTTCACCTGAGTTTACGGTAAGCCAGCTTTGGTCAGAAAATACTGTCCAAAAAGTATTACAGGCAACGTTGACAGTTGTTGTACTATTGGCTGTTTTTGCCACTGTAGCCGTAGCCGACGAAAGTGAGGATACCGGATCGCCAGCAGCCTGAGTAACTACAACTGTTCTATCGCTTAAATTTGTTGCTTTTATAGTTACGGTAGCAATACGGTCGTATATGGTGGGATTAGCTGGAGCAGTACATGTCAATGTCCCATTTCCTGTTGCTCCTGAATTTACAGTCAACCAACTTTGGTTTGATGTTGCCGTCCATATAGAATTTGAAGTTATCTGAATGCTTGTATTGGTATCAGCTATTTTTACCAAATTGACAGTGCCAGATGATAATGATAATATCGGGTCACTTGCCTCCTGAGTTACTGTTATCGTTTTATCTGATGCACCTGTTGCTTTTAAGGTAACTGTTGCACTTCGTGTATATGCAGTAGGATTGAAGGTAGTAGCTTTAACTACCAAAAAGCAATCGCCATCAGGACAAGAGTTTACTGTTAACCAAGATTGGTCAGATGTCGCTGTCCAAGTAGTATTGGAAATTACATCAATGGTAGCAGAACTATTGGCAGTTTTTGCTAAATTTGCCGATGTTGCTGAAACAGATAATGTGGCAGCACCTGCCGATTGAATTATATTAAATGATCTATCAGTTAATCCTTCAGCTTTAAGCGTTACAATAGCAATTCTGTTATTGATAGTTGGATTAGCAGTAGCATTACATGTAAGAGTTCCGTTGCCTGTTTTACCCGAACTTACCGTGAGCCAATCTGAATTAGAAGTTGCCGTCCATGTAGTATTAGAGAATACCAAGACAGAAGTGCTTTTAGCTGTATTTACACAGGAATAAGATGTTGCAAGAGTTGATAACGTAAGTGCTTCCACACTTCCACCTATTGCTAAACTATTGGCTCCAACGGTACTTGTTGCTCCAAACCCAAAACCGGCCCACACCAAAGTACTATTTGCTCCCCAGGCATATAACCGAAAGACAATTTTTTTTGGAGAAATTACTTTCTGCAAATCGGTTAGCACACTTAAATTAGTTGTGGACTGTGTAGTACCTGTGGTAAACATACTTGGTGTTAATGATTTGTCGGTATCTAATTCAATAAAAGTATTTCCACCATCTATACTATACTTCCATATATATTTAGTTGGACCAGAAAAGCCTGAAAATACTCGACTGTACAGAACAGCATCTAAAGAACTCAAAGATACTCTACATCCCGAAATAGGCATTATCGTAAATTGATAATATGCATTTGCTGCTACAGCTAAATCCTTTGTGCTATAGTTCCAACCAGCTCCACTAAATGTTTGTACTACATTAACAGCAGTTACACCACTGCCCCTCGAAAGAAATGTTGTATTAAGTAATGAATTATTAGTTGTTGCTTTATATTCTACTTCATTTCCATTTGATGCAGGATTTCCATACTGCCAAGCTAATATCTGCCCAAAACTTAAAATAGGTGTTAGTATAAAAAATGCCAATATAATTGGCCGTAGTATTAATTTCCATGTTTTCATTGCTTCGTGTTTTGTTGATAGAATTTGGAAAAATAAAAATATAAAAGAGGCTACCTCTATTAAAGGTAAGCCTCTTCTATAATCTACTGTTTACTTTCTAACAAATTTATGATTTGTCACATTTCCGTTGTGTTTAATACGAAGTGTGTAAACACCAGGAACCAAATTGCTAACATTAATTGAGTTATTGTTTACTTGCGTGTTTACAATAAGTGTACGACCAACATTATCAATCACTTCAAGTCTTTCAATTCCGGTTGTATTGCAATCGAAATGGAGCACATTGCTTACCGGATTTGGATACAATTTAAGTTTATCCATGTTTACATCGTTGAAGCCTGCCACTACAAAGTTAATCTGATAAGGACTTACAGTTGAACCAACAATATTGTCGGGCATGTATGTAAGCGATTGTTCAGATGTACTTAGTTCTTGATTATTAATAGTGTTAAAACTCTTGAAAGTGATTTTTTTGTTTATATCGTCCAAGTTACCCCAAACCATAATAAATGCCATATATCGGTTGTAACTTTCCACAAATTTCAGTGTAGTTGTACCACGACATTCGTCACCAATAAATACTGCCACTTGCATGTCGCTGTTTGCAACTTCCATGCTGTTGATAGAGGAGGTGCAAGTAACCGTCATGCTCATTTGATATTTATTTACATTTACTGCCCAACGCATATTTTCGGCAACTTCACTTTTTCGTGCTACTTTAGCTTGTGAGAAGTATTGCGAAGGATATTTGAAACCTATTGATTTAGAATTCAATGAGTTATACATATAACCTGCACCCGGCATCATATATTGTAGACTACCATACCAATTGCCGCCCGAATAAGTTGCAAAACCAATTTGACCCTTCACTTGGTCACCTTCAACTGATGCGAGATCACTCAAAGCATCTTTAATAGGTGTTACAAATTGAGGTACATATCCAATCCAGTTCCATCCAGACCCAATTGTTAATGAGTAATCGGCTGGTTTAGCCATAGCGCCTTGCATTTTTATGGTTTTTGCTTGATTTGTTTTGAGCATATACATGTTAGTTTGATTCAAATCAAATGCATTGTTATCCCATATATTTTTTGCAACATCATAACTAATAAATTCACCGCTACGTGATTTAAGCTGAATACCGGCAGTTTCGATGCTTGATTTGAATTGGTTTATCAAAGACGGGCTGGTGCTTACCACATTGGTCGACACCCAGTTCCAGCCTTGTTTCAACGTCAATTGTTGTTCAATTTTATCAGTGGCATCAAATAGCTGTGGAATAGCTCGCGTACCTGTAATTGCATACGAAACAAAACTAATCGGACTTCCAATTACATCAACATCAGGATAAATTCTTCCTGTTCCAGCATCCCATAAACTGAAAGTGATAGCTTTTGAAACATCTGTATCGTTACCATATATATCCATATAGGTTATATAAGCGTTTAATTTGCTATCAAATTGAGGATTGGCTATTCCAACACATTCCGTTCCTATAAATGCAGCTAGCATATCTTCCGAGTCTTCTTGATAAACGCCTTCAATCTTGATTTTTCCAATTATATTCATCGAATATAAATAATTATATGGATTAACTGCCCAATTTGGCTTAGGACCGGTAACTTTGAGTACCACAGGCAAAACCTCATCTATGTTTTTGCTTCCTGTCAAACGAATATCACATTCGTACGAACCTACATTGGTTGAATTGTCAACTGTAAATACCAGCGTTGTTTTATTCAATGGACTTAGTGTAGCTTGTGTTTTATTTACAGTCAACCAATTTGGAAGACCAGAAATAACATAGTTTTCGAATTTTCCTGAACTGTTAGAAACAACCGCCTCGAAAGTTAATGGAGCCAAAACTTCCTTGGTTAAATTGACATTTTCGGTTTCCCATTTCAGACGGTTCATACTTACAAACGCTGTCCACTTCAATGGCGATGCCATACGGTTTGAATTCAAATCCATTATTTCTGCCATTTCAAATTCCAACACGCAATTTTCAATTCTAAAAGCATCTTCCGTAATGTTAATCACTATTTTATTGTCGGATACCGTGTTGTTTGATTTTAACAGCACTCTTGAACGGGCGACTTTAATTGCCGGCGTATTCTCTGAGAATGTTACATTTTTACCCAAAGCATTTCCGCCATTATTATTTTTTGAAGCATCAGTTAAGCTCGATACAACATCTTGTGTGCTGTTAAATCTCTCGAATGGATAATATGCAATCAATCCGGTTTCGTTTCCTGCTAATTTCGAATGCATATTCAATTTTACATTCTCTGTTGTTAACGCATTTTTCCAAATTCGAGCTTCATCTATCGAACCAATAAATTTGTTCGAATAAGAAGGCCGTGGCGCTCCATTTACATAAGAACGAAGGGCACCAAAACAAATTGAATCGGAAGCCATACCACCAATGTTAGTTGCAGAAGTTTGATATTTTTGAGCTCCATCAATGTACACGTTGGCATTTCCACCGCGCATAACACTGAATGCAAAATGATGCCAGTTATTATCCAAAACTGCTCCCGAAGGTATCAGATATGAATTTCCATTGGATGCAAGGGTTAAATTGCTATCATCATTGAATGCTACCGACACATTTTTACTTTCATCCGTATCGCCAACACAGGAGTATAGGGTTGCATTTTTTTGACCTGCTGCACCTCTGAACCAGAATTCAACTCCGAAGTCATTTTCAGTTGTTAATGGAGTATGTCCAAATTTGGCAACTAATTCGTTGCTACCGTTTAAAGTCGCTGCCAAACCCATAGGAGTAATATACCAAGAGCTTCCTACCGTTAAATTGCGTCCACGTGCTTTGTCAACTGCCATCGTACCATAACCCTCATCCATTGCCCAATAGCCTACCAAATTCAGTTCTTTACCAGATTTAGATGTAGATCTGCTTTCAGCAATAACATCGTATGCACGTTGTTCGCTCCAAACGCTTACCTGACGTACTGAGCCTTTAAAGTTTTCACCTATTGTAAGTCGTCCCACTGGCGCTATTCCATTCGTTATTTTTTCGACAAAGAGTGTCATTTTAGTATTGTTGCTTAAACTCCAGAGCATCAAAGTCAGATTTTTATTAGGTGCATCGTAACTCAATCCAAAGTATTGGAAGTTTATATCGGCATTTAAAGCGGTTTGTTTTGAGAAACTACCGGCAATTACTTTCAAATCATTTCCAATCATTTGCAACGCAACTTTATTTTCGCCTTCGCCTATGCTAAATATATTTCCAGTAATATTTCCTGCTTCTGCAAGGAATTTACCTTCAATAGTAAATGAGCTATTTTGTAGGTTCAACTGTAATTCAGTAAATGCTTTTTGAGTGCCATCAAACTTTAATCCAACATTGTCTTTTTCGGTGAAACCATTAAGTACACCATAAACTTTAATGTCGGTTGCGGCAATTTTTTCAGCTTGAATATCTTCGTTAAATGTTACTGACACTTCCGTTTCGGGAGTTAGAATACCGTTCGAAGGCGATGGAAGTCCCATCGAAAGCGGTTTCTTCATATCCTTTATCACGTTTATAGTAGCTGTTTCGTTGTAAATGTCACCAGCACATACTGTTCTAGCCCTGAATTGATAGGTTTGATCCTCATCGTCCTTCATTGGGAATGTATAATTAAGCTTCACATCATCTAAGCCTATTTTTATAAATTCAGGGGATGATGGTTTCATTATTGCACTATCAAGCACAAATTCTTTTGCCAAATCCCAATTCAAATCATTTATGCCTTTGTACTGCAATCGGATTCCACCAAAGTTTTTGTAACTTTTGTCGAAATCTTTCAGAACAACTTTCAAATCACTTCCAGTTACAGAATTCAAAGTCCTGTCGTCTATTTGTAGAGTCAAATCACTGCACGAAGGCACAAATTTGGCCGTAACAAGTGCCGAGGCGTTAATGTCACTTTGACAAGGCGAAGAAAGATTGAATTTCAAATTTTCAAACACCAAATCATCGGTACTCGACTGGCTTATTCTGGCAATTTTATGCATAGGAGTACTTGTAACCAAGAATAAACGAGGCTCTGTAAGCGGAGTTCCATCGATACTAACAATAGCACCATGCGGATTCGATGCAGGATCTACCGACAATTCGAACCACGAAGCCGTATTGTTTGATGATAGGTTTTGCAATACCAATTCAAAAGAAGCCTGCTTTCCACTGGCAATTCCACCAACGGTTGGTATTAATACTTCAATACCCGGTTTTTCAATCTGAACTGTAACTGTACTTAATGCTACCGGATTTTTCGCCGAATTTACATAGCAAATAGTTGAATCGCCTTTTTCGTAAGGACATGAAGTTGCGCCACCACGTGTTACAAAAATAGGTCCGCCTTCTTGTTCAATCGGCGTTACATTTGTTAATTTTTTTGGTGTAAATACATCTACCGTAAAATAGTTATCGGCATCGCCATCTTCTAAGTTATAGCTATATGTCATTGTGTTTTCGGTCGAGGTATCCGTAGTTATCTCTTCACCACCACCCGTTTTTATTTCATCCGACATAGAATATCCATTTCCGTTGAATGTCCAACCATCTTCATTGGTAAAGATAAAATTCAAATCCCAAGTTACAACATTTGTATTTTGAACTGATGATGTACGTGTAATTGATTTAGACAATACCGTTCCGGCATCGAAAGATAAGTTTGTTTTATCATACAAAATAGCACTTGTATAACCATTTGGTGATATTCCCGATGCTTTTAACTTTTCCATTTCATTCCGACGGATAATATTTTCCCAGTTTGATATTTGATTTGTATAATATAAAACTGAATCAATACTAACACCTCCACCGGCTACGGCTGTAGGCTTAATCCAAGTGTAAGTGGTTTTTTCTCCATATTTAGGATCATCAGATTTTAGTGCTGTCTGATATATGGATCGAGTTCCGGGAATTGGATTGGAAGTTACCGGAGATAAAAGCGATGCTCTCAATCTACGAAACTCTGGTATCAATTTAGTTACTATATGATACTGTGTATACCTAAATGAAGTAGAATCACCCATTGGAATGAAAATATAACTATCATTTTTTTCGAAATCCAATGAATTGCCATTTGGCATTAAACTTAATTGAGTACTTTTTGCAAAAGCAATATTAGATGAATTTGCTATGTAAACATCACCATTAGCTCCTACATAATCTGGAGATGCCGATGTGCTTATCGATTCCGAAATTGAATAGGATTCAACTCTGGATTCGGTATCCGAACCCGATACCGAGTTTGATAACCCAAAACCAAGATCAAAATGTTTTTTGGTTTCAATGGTTGTTTCTACTCCAAATGCACCCATATTCATTATTACATCGCCACCCAAGTTAAATGTAAACTTATGTTCATTTTCTTGACTACCAAATCCTTTGTAAATATGCGAACTAGTAAAAGTAGATCCTTTTTCGAGTGTAGCATAACTGTTACTCCCCGGAGGGTCGCGTAATACAGCTATTACTTTATCAGGTCCTTTTGTAACAAAGTCGACTCCACCCTGCGGTACGGCTCCTAATACAATTCCTCTAAGTCCTATATTGCTGCCATTCATCCAGTTCACAAATTTTCCATTGTACTGCATAGTTGCTGTCATTCCCATAGTATATGGTTCAACCAGAACCGGATTTCCAGCCGTAAAACTATATTTGAGTCTACCCAAAGAGTCTAAGGTATATTCCGTTTTTTCTGTTTTTGCAGCAAATTTATTTTCAATATCGAATGATAATCCGCTTAATGGAACTTTACTTATAGCTTTTGAAATTGGATGAACATACTTCTCGTAGGCTTCAATATTAAAATAATAAATATTACCTTGAGTGAATACCGGATTACCCAGTTTATAGGAAACAGTTCCATCACTTTGTTCTGTTACTAAGCTAATTGTGTCGTTATTTAACGGATTGTTTATATCGTTGTAAAAATAAGTTTGATTACCAAAAGCACCTCCACTATAATTTCTATCTTTAATAATAAATTCCGGAGTTGGTGTAGTGTAAGTCAGATTTACTCGTTGATGATACACGCATGAATCAATAATTGGAACTGATTTTTGGTCTACATTTTTTACGCCCGAATGAATTGTATCCACCGATGTTAACGTTGGTAGCATATCTATAGTAGGCTGGTTTTCGAGTTTAAAATCTGACACATCAATGTCAGTTACCTGAACATCAATTATTTTCATTGGAATTGGAGGAACCTTCACATAAAATTCACCGGTAATAGCATCGGTCTTGATTTTGATAATGTCCTTTTTAGGACCTATTTTGGCTATACTTTGAATTTTCGAATTGTTATTTTCCAAAACCAAAGAATCAGTCGAACCCGTGTTTAATTGGTATTTATTATCATCTTTGGGCTGGATTTTCACAATAGCTTGACCAATATTGGCAATACTTCTTTTGTGTCCTATGGGTTTATCAGCCTCAATAGATCCACCCACCACTCTTCCCACCAAAGTTACTTTGGTAAGGTCAATAAAATCGATATTGGATATGTTTTTATTAAAATTATAGGTTTGTCCCAATATCAATGTAGCATCGACTTCTTTGTTTTTAAAGGTATGACCATTTCTAAACATCGTTATTTTATGTTCACCTATTGGCACATCAATTTCGTAGAAACCTGGTACAGAAGTTCCGGCTTTATCTTTACCCGATTTAACTATTTTGTTATCTCTGGTACAGGTACTTCCATCAACCATGAACTGTACGCTATCAACAGGGTAATTGGTGTTTTCGTAAAATATTTGTCCACTTATCGAAAATGATGAAATATCTTTGAAACTAATTTTGCTTTGAACTTCCGAACTGGTACCTCCAATGAAAATCTGCTGGCGAGCCGGTTCAAACTCATGTGTTCCAAATGCAGGTACTACACTATAAGTAGAGCCATTACCTTTGTATGGCACTCCTTGTATAAGGTAATTACCATTTTTATCAGTATTCGATTTAATGCTGAGTTGTGCAAGTGTAGGTATTGTGTCCGAACAGCTTGCACCTAACAAAGTAATATGATTTTCATTGTAGCTTTTATTGAAATTCGATTTGTCGAATGCATAACCATTAATACCCTCATCTATTTGCCAATATCCAATTAAATCCGTTTCGGAACCGGACAAATAGCGATCAAAGTTTGTGCTGACTTCCGTATTTGTCAACGCTCTATTCCATAATCTTATTTCGTCAATTAAGCCTTTGTATTCTGAAATTCCAGACTTATACGATGCTGCCAATTTTGCTTCCTTTTTGTTTTGGCAAACATAAGGATTAGTTAACATCGCACTATCTTTGCAAGCTCCATCAACGAAAATTTTAATGTATTTTGAGGTTGGATTATAACTTATAGTAAGCTGGAAAAATTTATTAGCATCTATTGCACTTATATCTTTGGTCAGAACAGGAACCGTCAAAGATTGTGGATAGACATAAACTTTAATTCTATTTCCATCTAAACGAAATGAATATTCACTTTCCATTTCATAAATGCTTGTATTGCTCTGTGCTCTATTTGCTGGTTTAAGCATTGCTTGCCAAGTAAATCCGGTTGCAATACAACCGTGTTTTTTGCTTTTTAATGCCACAGTTCCACGTGCTCCGGTTTGCGAAAACTCTAAGCTTTTATATAATTTCTGATCGGCATTTGTGTTCAATACAGCTACATTTACACCTTCTACTGCGGTTCCCGAACCAAATGTAATAGCACCGCTAATGGTACCAATTGGCTGACTAAAGCCTAATCCACTTCCAATTGAATCGACCGTAGGTATTATAAGAGTAGTTCCAACTGGTGGTTGATAATAGGATTCAACTTTGTATTTATATAATATTCCGGGCGATACCGATAAGTCTTCCCAGTTTTCAATGCTATTTGTGGATTGTTTCTCGGCAATTTGCTCGTAGTCAAATAGTGAAGATCCATTGTCGAAAATTTTTCTTGAAATAATAAATTTATTGTTCAATAAGGGTTTATCAATTTCCCAAGATAGTCGAACTCGATCGTTTAAAACACCCTTTGTTGTAGTTAGCTTTAAAAACTTACATTGGTCTGTAATATTTACATTCACCCAAGCACCTGTTTCGGTTATACCACCATTATCTACACTCAATCTATATTTATAGGGGTTGTTGTTAACTACTTCTGTGTCAACGTATCTTCCTGAGCTGGTCAAAACTTGCTGTGAAAACACATCATTCGAATTTAAACTATTTTCACGTATCAATGTCAGATACTGCGGTGGGCACGAACACAAATCTTTCCATTTTAGTTCTACATTAGCAACTTTACTGCCATCGGCGACATGAGGAGTTGCCGTAAAATTAGTAGTTAAGTCAATTTTTTGCCTGCTTGTTGTAACAGAAGCTGTTTGCAATAACTCGGGCATATAACTTGTAGCTGTTTTATCCGTAAAATTCACGTCACTAGATGTTAAGAAACTGGGGCAACTTCGTACAATATATGTATACGGCGTATCCCATGTCATGGAAGCATCAGTATCAGACCAGGTTGTAATATTTTTTTCCAAAGCACCCGACACCAGTTTATATACAGATTCAGTATCACTTTTTCTGTAAATATATACTTTCGAATTTAAGTTGAGACTTGCCGGATCTTTATAAGTCCAGTTTAAAGTAACTTTCTTAGTACAAGCATCAAAAGGGCTACTCACTAATTGAGGAACAGTAAAACCACCAACTTTAGCTTCGGGCAGTGCATAAAAATAGGCCTTTTGATCACGTTCCGATTGTATAATATAAACTAAATACGGATAAACTTTCGTTTCTTTGCTTAGGTCGGTCAGTGGTAAATCTAAATTACCTCCACTTCCATCAGTAGATACCGTGAATTTTGCAAGATTGGTATTTGTATTAGCTTCTTTATATATTTCAAGAGAAGTAAAACCATAATACTTTTTGCCATTCATATCATAGTTTGTATTATAACTAGCATCATATTTCGTCCAAGCAAAGTTAAACCATTTACCTGTACTTGTACCGTCAATAGCTTTTAAAACAGGGCTTGTAATTGCAGTAGGCGTAAACTTGGGCATGGTAATTTCTGGATAATCATAAGTTGCTTCGGAGTAACCATCGTTCATATCTCTATCCCATGAGTATTTGAATCTTAAATTCACTGTTTTCCCTGCAAATCGCTGAGGGTAAATCCAGTATACATTTGCAAAATAATAGCCATCGTGATTGCTTTCATATATTTCATGCATCCAGCCTGCTTTTTCAGTATCTACAACTTTAAACCAGTCCCATGTCTTACCTTTTGTATTTGAACCTATGCTGAATATCTGAGTTTCAATACCGTCTTCTACAATAAAAATCTTTAAATCTCTCATTCCATCGTCTACTCCATTTATATCCCTCAAGTAAATATAAAATTGCATCCGGGAGAATTTGATATTTCCGCTTTCAAATTTTACATCTAAATGACCTCTGTCCGATGGATTAAAATCCAAATTATCTGCTTTTACCTGCATAGTTCCAACTAAAAGCACAAATAATAGAAGTAGCATCGAACCGTATTTTAAGCGGCTACTTCGATTTTTGTTTTGATTACATGAAATACCTCTTTGGCTGCATAGCTTATGCAAAAGCAAAGAAAAAATGGTAGTTGATTTCATAAATTTGATTGTTAAATTATTTAATGATATTCGGCAACAAAAATACGCTTATCAACACTTTGCGACTGGACAAAAGGTATATTTTTTGGCTCAATTCGTACATAATTCATTAAAAAAACAACTTAATTAGTTTATTTCGTAAAATATAAGCCTATTATAATGCAAACTTGTTACAAATAATTTCTTAATCCTATTTTTTACAATATATAAGTTGCTTATTTAAATTTAAATAGGGTCTGCTGAAAAACAGCAAACTATTTGTTAATCAATATTATATCTTTATTTTTGTGCAACTAAATGCAAGGAAATATGACATCATCCCCTAAAAGGCGTGCACAAGCCCCTGAATATGTAAGTCCAAACCAATTAGTATT
>CAMDNO010000110.1 GCA_945902955.1 Porphyromonas cangingivalis | reverse complement strand
ATGAAAAGGCAAATGCAAACAAAGAAGATGTGGCTAAATGGAAACAAATGCTCAACGATATTATTCCATATCCAATTGATGCGAATGGGTTGAAAATTGCAAGCAACCAATCGCTCGATATATCGCACCGCCATTATTCGCATTTACTGGGTTTATATCCGTTTTTTCAATTTAATCCGGATAATGACGAAGATAGAGCGCTGTTAATGAAATCGTTACTGCATTGGCATAAAATTCAAAATGGTCGGGGCTTGGCTGGTTATTCGTATACCGGAGCTGCATCCATGTATGCCGCATTGGGCGAAGGAAACAAAGCGTATGATGCGTTAAAATTCTTATTTAACCAAAAAATCAAAATGTCGCAATTGGCATCCAATACTTTTTATACCGAACTTGATGGTAAAAATCCGGTAATTGAAACTCCATTAAGTGCTGCAGCGTCAATTATGGAGTTTTTAATGCAAAGCTGGGGAAATAAAATACGGATTTTTCCAGCTGTGCCCGAAAGCTGGAAAGAAGCAACTTTTAGCAATTTGAGGGCACAAGGAGGCTTTTTGGTAGGTGCAGTGCGTGCAAACAGCCAAACGCAATGGGTGCATGTAAAAAGTTTAGCGGGCGAACCCTGTGTAATAAAAGTATTGGGTTGGGATGCGGCATATCAGGTGTCCAAAGGTGCCAAATACAAAATTAAGGCGCTTGGCAATAACGAATTTAGCATTGATTTAAAAAAGGGAGACGAAATAATCATTTCGAATCAGCCAAAATTAAATCAGGTGATTATAAATCAGGTAAACTATAATTTGCCGGAACAAAATTTATACGGCGTAAAGACTGGTAAACAAATTCCCAAAAACCAGAATTACATTGAAAAACTTCAAGAATAAATCCCAATATGCTTTACAGGCGTTCTGAGTTTAATGCAATGTTTGTTTCAATTAATAAAATAATAAGTAATTTATGAAAAAAATAATTGTATATCTTCTTGTAATGGGTGCCATGTTAGTAGTATCTAATATACACGCAGCGGATGTGGAGCCACTAAGACCCGCCAATTGGGAAAAGCTTGATTTGGATAACAAAATACAATGGTTAATTTCGCAAATGTCGCTCGAAGAGAAGGTTGAGCAACTAAATATTCAACCAGACAAATCGAAGAGTTTTGCCGGTTTGGGTGATCGATCACAGCTTTGGAATAAGCGTCTGGGTATAGGACCAATTTTAGCAACTAACGGGCCACGTGGACCACGCCCCAGTGGAGACCTCCCAAAAAATCGCATTAACAATACAAATGGAAAAGGTCCTGTATCGCCTACTGGCCTTGCGCTTGCATCTACTTGGAATACAGAGCTACAACAGGAAGTAGGGCGGCAATGGGGTTTGTTGGTAAAGGAGTATGGGCTCAATACAATTTGGGCTCCGGGTGTGAATATCATTAAAGACCCTCGAGCCGGTCGAAATACAGATTATGCGAGCGAAGATCCCTATTTTACGGGTGCTTTTGGTATGGCAATAACCAAAGGTGTCCAGTCGGTTGGTGTGGCAGCAACAATTAAACATCTTGCTGCTAACAATTGGGAGTCTGGTCGCCAAAGTCATAACGTCGAAGTTCCGATGCGTCCTTTACGCGAGATTTATCTCCCCTGCTTTCAAATACCGGTACAGGAGGGTGACGCGTGGGCGATTATGACCTGTTACAATGCCTTGAATGGCGAATGGGGAAGTGCTAATAAATGGCTAATCACCGATCTTGTGCGTAACGAATGGGGGTTTAAGGGGTTCATCGTTTCGGATTGGGGTGCCCAATTGGGTAGCGTTGCTCAAGCAATAAAGGCTGGACAAAACATAGAATTGCCCGGTCAACGGTTTTTTAATTTTGCAGCAGTTGAAGCCGCTCTTAAACGCAATGAAATTACTATTGCTGATGTCGATGCGCGGGTGGCTGAATTACTACGGGTTAAATTAGATAAGCTTAGCTACTTTGGAGAAGAAACGCCTTCCGGATACAATTTAGATACTTTCTCCAGAGTCATTCGCCGGGCGGGGGGTGAATCGGTGGTGTTGTTAAAGAACAACAAGTCGATGCTTCCTCTTCATAAATCACAGTCGGTAGCCTTAATTGGGCCATTTGCAAACAATGCCGATTTTATTATAGGTAACGCAGGCAGCAGTGCAATACGTCCCAGTTATGTTGTAACAGTGAAAGATGCTCTCGAAGCGAACGGCATCACTGTAAACTATGAGCAGGGAGGTGATGATGGATTTTTCTTTAGCGGTGCAAAATTTCAGCAGTCGTTTCCTTGTAAAATAAAATATTACAACGGGCTCGATTTGAAAGAACCTTTTGTGTATAGTACAACTACCGAGAACCTCATACTCAATAATATCAAAGCTGGAGGTTTTGTTTCACAAACCATTCCGGATGGTTTTAAAGGAAAGGCTCTTCGTTTATCCGGTAGTCAGTCTATTTCGCCCATGTCAACGCCAGGAGGAGCTTGGACACTCCGTTTTCAGATGCGAATTCAGGATCAATTACCTGCTGCCGACCGTAGTGTCATTCGGTTTTTTGCCAATAAGCAGGTCATGGAAATCAGTTCAAGCGAATATAAAGTCGATGTTGATGGCTTTAAAAAGAACCAGCCGCTCAATTGGAACGATATGGATAAACGTTGGGTGGAACTCGTGATTAGCTATGATGGTAAACAGGTAAGTGTTTATCGCGAAGGCAAAATACTTTGTAAGGCATCAGGTGTTGGTCAACTTAATTCGCAGAATATCATTTTCGGCTACAACAATCAGGGATTGCCTATGGAAGTGGACGAGTTGCAGACCTGGAACGCAGCCCTCACTCCTGATCAGCTAACCAATCAAACACCTATCAAAACGGAAGCTTTCGAAAATTTTAAAATCGATACCGAAGCCATTGATGGGATTCCAGGTATAAAAAATAATTTGGACATGAGTCTGCGAGCCATTAGCTTGTTTACGCCCGACCGCCCGGGTAAAGTTGGCTTCGAGATTGAAACTCGCGGCGGAATTCGTGTATTTATTGATGGTACACTTGTTTACGACCTTAATGACGAGCAGAAGGCAGGTGGAACCAAGAATCAGTTTTGGCATATTTTTACTGACACAAAACCACATCCAATCGTTGTAGAATATAGAAGTAAACAGAAAAACATTGGTGATGGATTCCTGCGACTACTCTATACCCAGCCACCGGCAAGCGATATCTTTGCAAATGCTGTAGCTGCGGCCAAGGCTTCCGATGTTGCTATTGTATGCGTTGGTGTGCCAAGCAAGCAACAGGCCGAAAATATTGATCGCCCACGTTTCGAATTACCTTCATGGCAGGATGAGTTGATACTTGCAGTACGCAAAGCCAATCCAAAAACGGTAGTTATTCTCTTCACCGAAGGTGGAGCCGATGTGCAATCGTGGATTGATGCAGTACCTGCGGCGATTGTTGCTTTTCATCCTGGAAGTGAAGGCGGAAACATTATAACTGATGTACTTTACGGTGATGTGAACCCATCGGGCAAGCTTACCGTTACCTGGCCAAAAGCCAATGAAGATTTGCCTACAACGGGTCCGGATACACACTATAAAAACACCATTAACGAATTCGGTTACCGCTATTTTGATGCTAAGGGAATAAAACCAATGTTCGCATTTGGATACGGCTTGAGTTACACAACCTTTAAATACCGTAGCCTTAAGGTCGAAAAATCTTCTTCCGATAGGTATCCGGTACTGGCGAAAGTAACAGTAAAAAACACGGGTAAGGTGGCAGGTAAAGAGGTGATACAAGTATATGCAACTGATGATGAGAGTAGTGTAGAACAGGCGAAAAAGGAACTCGCCGGTTTCATAAAAATATATCTCAATCCAGGCGAAACGAAAACTTTTGAGATTCCGTTACACTGGACTGGTTTTCAGCTCTTTGATGTAAAAAAGAACAAGTGGGTGCTTGAGTCAGGCGTATTTACTATTCATACAGGAGGCTCTTCTGATGCACTAAAACTGAAGAAGAAAATCACCCTTTGAACTAAATTTGCCACTTATCATTATTACAAATAACGTGAGTTCGACATAAGCAAGCTAACATTTCTTTATAATCAATTGAATATCAAGGCGCTATGCACCTTCTCATGGACAGCGTACCGCACTATTTGTAGTATATTTCCATAATTAAACAATCAAAGGTACAGAGCACCGAACTATTGTATTTCTTTAAAATTAATAGATTATAATTCTACCGTCTATTGATAAGCTATTCGAATGATTTATTAGATATAACTCATATATAACTATGATATAACTATGATATAACTATGATATAACTCTTTTATAAAGAGTAGTTATATCATAGTTATAATATAATTATAACTATCTTTGTACTTAAATATAAGCCCCCACCCACTCCCGTCTTCGTCGGGATAAATTGCGGGGAGTAAAGAAAAAGAGGGCTATTAAATTCATTACTAACTTAAAATTCCCCTTTAGGGGTTAGGGGTAATCATTATGGCAAGAGTAAAAGGAATACTACAAGTAACAGGCGGAATGAAAGGCGTATCGATGTACACCATGCGTGGCAGCGAAGAAGTTTTCCGGAATTTAACCCCTCCGAACATTTGATAACACCCAACAAATTGCCCTTTATGCGTTTTGTGGCCTTACTCGGCGTATTCACCAATGTGCGGTACGACGAAGCCTCCAAAAGCTATGTGCCCGAAAACCAACAACTACTTGGCTATCGGCGCGAAGTACAAACCGCATGGAATCCTGTAAAGCGCATGCTACCCGAACAAACCATGGAAGTAAAACTCGAAGGCGTTGCCGAATACCTCACCAATAACAACACTTTATTATTAGCCATAGGTGTGGAGTTCGGCACAGTAGGCGCCGATGGCGAAGGCGAAGCTATGAAATGGGCCGGGTTTGGGAAAGTGGTGGGGAGTTTGTAGTTTATAGTTCGCGGTTCATAGTTTGCAGTTTATAGTAACCATATATTTGTTTTTTTGAATATCCCAAAATTAGATTAACAAATAAAGCAAAATGTAACTAATTTTTTGTAGTTTTGGGGTTTGAAAATTAAATAATTTAATTTAGTTAAATGGCAATTAAAAAATCCGAATTATACAGCTCATTATGGGCTGGTTGTGATGAACTGAGAGGTAGCATGGACGCAAGCCAATACAAAAATTATGTATTAGTCTTGCTATTTATGAAATACGTTTCCGACCGTAAAGACCCATTAATGGAGTTTCCGGCAGAGTCTTCTTTTTATGATATGTTGAAATATCGGGGAAAAGATGAAATTGGAGATAAGATCAATAAAATTATTGGGGCATTTGCAAAAGCCAACGGATTAACCGGAATAATTGATACCAACGACAATGATTTTGAAAACGATGAAAAGTTAGGCAAAGGGAAAGATAAAATTGATTTACTTACCAACTTACTAAATATCTTCAACAAGCCGGAACTTGATTTTAGTAAAAACAGAGCCGAAGGAGATGATTTATTAGGTGATGCTTACGAATTTCTAATGCGTCACTTCGCTACCGAAAGCGGAAAAAGCAAAGGCCAATTCTATACACCTGCCGAAGTTTCACGTATCATGGCAAAGGTGATTGAAATTTGTAACTCTACAAGCCAAGACCAATCATTGTACGACCCAACAAGTGGTTCGGGTTCATTGCTACTCAAAGCAGCCGACGAAGCACCTTATGGAATTACCATTTATGGACAAGAAAACGACAATGCTACACGTGCATTAGCCGTTATGAATATGTGGTTGCACAACTTTGCCGATGCAGAGATTTTGCAGGGCAACACCATGTCGAAACCGCTATTCACAAACGATGAAACTGGCGAACTCAAACAATTCGATTTCGCAGTTGCCAACCCACCATTTAGTTATAAATCGTGGATGAATGGCTTAGATCCTGTAAACGATATTTACAAACGTTTTGAGGGTTACGATAACTTACCACCCAAAAAGAATGGCGACTTTGCTTTTCTGTTGCACCTCATTAAATCGCTGAAATCAAAAGGTAAAGCCTGTATTGTATTGCCATTGGGTGTGTTGTTTCGTGGAAATTCGGAAGCAGACATTCGCAAAAAAATCATTCAAAAAGGTTATATCAAAGCCATTATCGGATTGCCTGCCAACTTGTTTTATGGCACCGGTATTGCCGCTTCGCTTATTGTCATTGACAAAGAAGATGCTGCCGACCGCAAAGAAATCTTTATGATTGATGCCAGCAAAGGATTTATAAAAGATGGCAACAAAAACCGACTCCGTGAGCAGGATATTCATAAAATTGTAGATACATACACCAATCGGTTGACCATTGAGAAATTCTCTCGTACTATTCCAATATCTGAAATTGCCGACCCTAAGAACGATTATAACCTCAATATCCCACGATACATTGACAGTCAGGAAGCGGAAGATATTCAAGATATTGAAGCACATTTGTTGGGAGGTATTCCAAATCGTGATATTGAAGATTTGCAAAATTACTGGACAGTTTACCAAACCATGAAAGCCGATTTATTCAGCCCTATTACTAACCGCCCAAATTATTATAAGCTCAATATCGTAAACGAAGAAATAAAAAATACCATTTTCAATCACCCCGAATTTGCTGTTTTTGGCAAAACAATGGAAGAGGTATTTACCGCATGGGAAGCCGAAACCATAGCACACACCAAAAAATTGGATAAAGGTTTACGCCCCAAAATCGAGATACACACCATTTCGGAAAATCTGTTGAGCCACTACCACAGCAAACCGCTGACCAACAAATACGCTATGTATCAACATCTAATGGATTATTGGGCTGAAACAATGCAAGATGATTTCTATGAATTGGCTGCCGATGGTTGGAGTGCGGGTAACGACCTGAAACGATTGGAAAAGAAAACTAAAAAAGGCGAAAAAGAAATTATCAAACAAGTGCCGGGATTAGAAGGCTTGGAAGGTCGACTGATACCACCTGCATTAATGATTCAGGTTTACTTTGCCAAAGAACAACAAGCCATTGACGAATTGGAAAGCCAAATTGAAACCGTAAAATCAAAATTAGAAGAACTAATAGAAGAAAACTCAGGTGAAGATGGATTGCTTGCAGAAGTTACCGACGGAAAAGGCAAAGTAACTAAAGCGGCTGTATTGAAACGCTTGAAAGAAATAGCACCAAAAAAGGGTTCTAAACTCGACGATGATACAAAAGAAGAATTCGACTTGTTGGAACTGTACAAATGGCTAACCGAAGAAGCAGCCGAAATAAGCACTAAATTACTGATTGCCAAAGCCGAATTGGAGCAGAAGGTAATTGCACAATATCCAAAACTCACAATTGACGAAATCAAAACCGTGGTAGTAGAAAGGAAATGGATGGCAGTCATGGAACAGCTTATACATACCGAAATGGACAACATTAGCCACCGCCTTACGCAACGTATTAAAGAGCTTGCCGACCGCTACGAAACGCCCATGCCACTACTTACCCAAGAAGTAGAAGCACTTACCGCAAAAGTAGAAAACCATTTAAAACAAATGAAATTCGTATGGTAACCGAAAATTCAAATTTGATGTCGCAAAATGCGATATCAAATTACAAAATTGAAAATCAGATTTTTACAATACGTGGTGTACAGGTAATGCTCGATAGTCATTTGGCAGAATTGTATCATGTGGAAACAAAGCAAATCAACAGAAACGTCAAAAGAAACGAAGACAGATTTCCCGAAAAATTTATGTTTCAACTTTCAGAAACTGAATGGAAATTTTTAAGGAGCCAAACTGGTACTATAGAAATAGATGAATATCAAAATTCACAACTTGACACCCAAAACGATAATCCAAACTTGAAGTACCAATTTGGCACTTCAAGTTTCGGTCATGGTGGGCGTAGAAAATTGCCATTCGTTTTTACAGAGCAAGGCGTGGCTATGCTTTCTGCTGTGCTGCGAAGTGAAACAGCTGTAAACGTGAGCATTCAAATAATGGATGCCTTTGTAGAAATGCGCAAAGTGATAATGAATAACGCGTTGGTTATTCAACGATTAGATAAAATGGAACTTAAACAACTGGACGCCGACCAAAAATTTGAACAGATTTTCAAAGCATTGGAAAGTAAAAACCCCGAACCCGAAAAAGGGATATTTTTCGAAGGACAAATTTTTGATGCTTACGTTTTTGTAACCGGATTGCTTAAGAAAGCCAACAGCTCCATTTTGCTGATTGATAATTATGTGGACGAAACAGTGCTTACTATGCTTGCCAAACGCAACCCCGCTGTGAAAGCCACCATTTATACGCAAAAGATAAGCTCACAACTGCAACTCGACCTCAACAAGCACAATGCCCAATACCCTGCCATTGAGCTCAAAATATTGCCCGATAGCCACGACCGATTCCTCGTTATCGACCACAAAGAACTTTATCATATTGGTGCTTCCCTCAAAGACTTAGGCAAAAAATGGTTTGCTTTCTCACGCATGGATTCATTGACCAACGAACTGCTAAACAAATTAAACCGCTAGAACTATGACTAATGAAATTCGTATGGTAGAAGGGTTTAAAAATACAGAAGTTGGGGTGATACCTAATGATTGGGATACACCTTGCATAAAAGACTTCACTGATTTGCTTTCGGGAGGTACTCCAAGTACAAGGATTAATGAATATTGGGGCGGAAATATTCGTTGGATGAATTCTGGCGAATTAAATTTGAAAAGAATTTATGAGGTGGAAGGTCGCATAACAGAACTTGGATTAAAAAATTCAGCAACAAAATTAATTCCTTCAAATTGTGTGCTAATTGGTCTTGCTGGGCAAGGAAAAACAAGAGGAACTGTTGCATTGAATTATACTCCACTTTGTACAAATCAGTCAATTGCTTCAATTTTACCAAATAAAGAAGTTTTGTCTGAATACATATATCAAAATCTTGATTTAAGATATGATGAATTAAGAGGTCTTTCAACAGGAGATGGAGGAAGAGGTGGATTAAATCTAACAATAATACGGAATTTACAAATTCCACTCCCTCCCACCAAAGCCGAACAAACCGCCATTGCCACCGCCTTAAACGATGCCGATGCACTAATTACCCTATTAGAAAAACTGATTGCGAAGAAAAAAGCAATGAAGAAAGGGGCTATGCAGGAATTGTTGAAACCGAAAGAGGGTTGGGAAACTAAGACGTTGGGGGAAATCGTTAAAAGCACTCAACTTGGTGGAAATTATGCAAATAGTGAATCTAATACAAATTATCCCCTAATAAAAATGGGGAATATTCAGCGCGGCTTTATCTCTACAAATAAGATTGAATATATTGTTGGCAATTGCATTCCTAATGAAAGAGACAGGTTAAAATATGGAGATGTGCTTTTTAACACTAGAAACACTCTTGAATTAGTTGGAAAAGTATCAATATGGCGAGATGAATTGCCCAAAGCATATTTTAACTCAAATTTAATGAGACTTGAGTTTAATAGCAGATATATTTCATCTAATTTTTTCATGAATTCAATATTCAATACCAGAAGAATTATTTCAAAATTTAAAGATATTGCGACTGGAACTACAAGTGTGGCAGCTATTTACACCAGAGATTTAATGAAAGTTGAAATAATATTTCCTAATAGAGAAGAACAAACTCGTATTGCAGAAATACTTTCAAACATGGATATTGAAATTCTAAAGTTAGAAGAAAAACTCAAAAAGCAAAAGCAGCTCAAACAAGGGATGATGCAAAGTTTATTAACCGGAAAAATTAGATTGGTATGAAAAAAGTACCGTTAAACAGCAGCGAAGGTTTTAGCGAAATTTTGCTTTACACCACGCCCAATGGCAAGGTAAAGGTAGAAATATTCTTGCAAAATGAAACGATTTGGCTCACGCAACAAAAAATAGCCGACTTGTTTGGCGTACAACGACCAGCAGTTACCAAGCACCTAAAAAACATTTTTGATACTGGAGAACTAAAGGAAAATGTGGTTAGTTCCATTTTGGAACATACCACTCCACACGGTGCTATTGAAGGAAAAATGCAGGTAACTTCTACCAAATACTATAATCTGGATGCCATAATTTCGGTTGGCTACCGTGTAAATAGCACACAAGCTACCGCCTTTCGTATGTGGGCTACCGAACGCCTCAAGGAGTACATTATCAAAGGCTTTACCATGGATGATGAGCGATTGAAAAATCCGAACACCATTTTTGGGAAAGATTATTTTGAAGAACAACTGGCTCGTATCCGCGACATACGCAGTAGCGAACGACGCTTTTACCAGAAAATAACCGACATATACGCACAGTGCAGTGCCGATTACAGCAAAGACTCCGACATTACCAAATCATTTTTTGCAACCGTGCAAAACAAATTGCATTGGGCAATTACCGGACAAACAGCTGCCGAAATAGTTGCTTCGAGAGTTGACAGTTCAAAACAAAACATGGGGTTAACAACTTGGAAAAACGCCCCAAAAGGGAACATTCGGAAAACCGATGTAAGCATTGCTAAAAATTATTTGAACGAAAACGAATTAAACGGTTTGAACCGAATTGTAACCATGTACCTCGATTATGCCGAAAATCAGGCACTGAAAGGCGTGGTTATGAATATGAAAGATTGGGAACGAAAATTAGACGCATTCCTGCAATTTAACGAGGAAGCCGTATTGAAAAACGCTGGTACTGTATCGCACGAAGTGGCGTTGGCAGAAAATGAATTTGAAAAATTCCGCATTGCTCAAGATAAAATTCTTGAGAGCGACTTCGATAAAGCCCTGAAAATGCTATCGCCATTAACTCCAAAAAATAAAAAACCATGAGTAAAATTGGTAAAATTGAGCGTATTACGCAAAATCGCATTATTGACCTGTTCCAAAAGGAATTGGGCTATCGTTATCTCGGTAACTGGGAAGAGCGTGAAAGCAACAGCAATGTAGAAGAAGAAATTCTCTCAGACTGGTTGCTCAATAAAAAGCAATACAGCCAAAGTCTTGTCAATAAGGTTATTTCTGATTTTACCAAAGCTGCTAACAATCAAAGCAAATCGCTGTACGATGTAAACAAAGAAGTATATTCCATGCTTCGCTACGGTGTAAACGTACAGGCAGAAATGGGGCAAAACAAACAAACTGTTATGCTCATAGACTGGAAAAATCCACAGAATAACGATTTTGCCATTGCCGAAGAAGTTACAATTTCGGTTGGTGAGCGTAGTCGAACCAAACGTCCCGATATTGTATTGTATGTAAACGGCATTGCCTTGGGTGTATTAGAACTCAAACGGAGTACAGTTTCCATTTCGGAGGGAATTCGTCAGAACTTAGACAATCAAAAACACATATTCATAAAATCCTTTTTTAGTACAATTCAGTTCGTATTAGCCGGTAACGATATTGAAGGAATTGCTTATGGTGCTATCGAAACCAAAGAAAAGTATTTTCTGAAATGGAAAGAAGTAACCGAAGAAAAAGACAATGCTTACCCCCATTTGCTTGAAATTACAAAATCAATCAGAGAGAAAGCTGCAAAATACGACTTACCATTAGACAGAAACGTGATTGAAATGTTCAACAAAGAACGGTTTCTGGAATTAATGCACGATTTCATTGTTTTCGACCGTGGCATAAAAAAACACAGTCGTCAAAATCAGTATTTTGGCATTAAAATGGCGCAGAATTTTATCGCTCGTAAAGAGAATGGTATTATCTGGCACACCCAGGGAAGTGGTAAAAGTCTCACTATGGTTTGGCTTACAAAATGGATTAGAGAATACAACCACAATGCCCGGGTGCTTGTAATTACCGACAGAGAAGAATTAGACGAACAAATTGAAAAAGTATATATTGGCGTTCAGGAAAAGATTTACCGTACAAAAAGCGGAAGTGATTTACTTACCCAATTGAATGACACTTCGCCTTGGTTGATGTGTTCGCTTATTCATAAGTTTGGAGGAAAAGAAGACTCCGACGATAAAGATATTGAAAACTATTTGCAAGAATTACGGAACAATATTCCGACAGATTATAAGGCAAAAGGCGATATTTATGTATTTGTAGACGAATGCCACCGTACCCAATCAGGCAAACTGCACGAAGCCATGAAGCAGTTTATCCCTAATGCCATGTATATTGGTTTTACAGGCACACCTTTGTTGAAATCCGATAAACAAACCAGCTTAGAGATTTTTGGTAGATACATTCACACCTACAAATTTGATGAAGCTGTAAAGGATAAAGTGGTGTTGGATTTGCGTTACGAAGCTCGGGACATTGAACAAAAACTTACTTCTACTGATAAAATAGACGAATGGTTCGACCTTAAAACCCGTGGTCTTACCGACTTTGCCAAAGCCGAACTAAAACAGAAATGGGGTACACTCCGAAAAGTATTTAGCAGTAAATCACGGTTAGAAAAAATTGTGATGGACATAGTGCTTGATATGGAGCGCAAAGAACGACTTCAAAACGGAAGAGGCAACGCCATGTTAGTTTCGGATAGTATCTACAATGCTTGTCGTTACTACGAATTGTTCCAAAAAGCAGGTTTGAAAAATTGTGCTATTGTCACTTCTTTTGTTCCAAACCACAACGATATAAAAGGGGAAGAAACTGGCGAAGGATATACCGAAAAATTACAACGTTTTGAAATTTATCAAAACATGTTGGCTACCTACTTCAGTGAAGCCCCGGAAATCGCAATTAATAAAGTTGAACAATTTGAAACCGAAGTAAAGAAAAAATTCGTTGAAGAACCGGCACAAATGAAGTTGCTTATTGTAGTAAATAAGCTGCTAACTGGCTTTGATGCTCCTTCGGCCACTTATTTATACATTGATAAAAAACTAAGAGACCACGGCTTATTTCAAGCTGTTTGTCGTGTCAATCGCTTAGATGGCGATGATAAAGATTACGGTTATGTAATTGATTACATGGACTTATTCAATAGCTTGGAATCTGCGTTTAATGATTATACTTCCGAAGCATTGAGCGGTTACGAGAAGTCAGATATTGACGGATTATTGGAAAACCGTTTGAAGAAAGGTAAAGAACGATTAGATGAAGCTTTGGAAGCAATCAAAGCATTGGTAGAACCTGTTGAACTACCACAAAACACAATAGATTTCATTCATTATTTCTGTGGGAAAAATACAGAAAATCCAGAGGAATTAAAAAATACCGAACCAAGAAGAGTTGCTTTATACAAACTCACTATTTCGCTTATCCGTGCTTATGCAAACATTGCGGATGATATGAAAGAGGCAGGTTACACTGATAAACAAATTGAAGAAATAAAAGCGGATATTAAGCACTTTGAAGCTCTCCGAAAAGAGATTCAATTGGCCAGTGGCGATTATATTGATTTGAAACAATTTGAGCCGGCCATGCGGTTCTTAATTGACAGCTATATTGGAGCAGAAGAAAGTCGTGTATTGGCTAATTTCGACGAAATGAGTCTGGTTGAAATGTTGGTGAAAGAAGATGGAGTGCCTTATGGTATGCTACCAAATAGTTTCGGAAAAAATCCGGAAGCTATGGCAGAGGCTATAGAAAATAATTTGAGGAAAGTAATCATTGAAGAAAGTCCGACCAATCCAATGTTTTATGAGAAAATGAGTATTTTGTTGGACGAATTAATCAAACTCAGAAAATCAGCTACGGAGGAATACGAAAAATATTTACAGAAAATTATTGAGCTGGCACACAAGGTTAAAATGCCAAGCGCAACTCACGAATATCCCTATTCTGTCAATACCAATGCAAAAAGAGCATTGTTTGATAATTTAGGCCGTAATGAAACATTGGCAAATGATATGGATAACAAAATCCGTTCAACAAAAAAAGACGGATGGAGAGATCACCCTCAAAAATTAAAGGCTGTAAGAAATGCCATAACTTTAGTTTTAAAAAACTATGAAATAATTGATGAAAGTGAGATTCACCGGATCTTTGATTTGGTAAAAAATCAACGGGATTACTAATGGACCAAATCACCGTCAGCAATATAACAATAGATGTAATTCGTAAGGACATTAAGAATATACACCTTGCTGTTTATCCTCCAACTGGCAGGGTGCGTATTGCTGCGCCATTAAGTGTAAATGATGATGCTATTCGGTTATTTGCCATTTCCAAATTAGGTTGGATAAAACGCCACCAGCGTGAGTTTGATGCACAGGAAAGAATCTCACCAAGGGAATACAAACAACGTGAAAGCCATTACTTTCAAGGCAGGCGCTACTTAATGAAAATTATTGAGAAAGACGAACCACCCAAAGTAATTTTAAGAGCAAGATCCAATATTGAATT
>CAMDNO010000109.1 GCA_945902955.1 Porphyromonas cangingivalis | reverse complement strand
ACCGGCGATAAATCAATTAGTATTGGTGCAATCGAAGTAACCAATAAGTTTACTTTTTTTGATGTATTCAGCGACCAGGTAGAAAAAGTAATAACTTCGTTTGCCGGCGAAAGCGAATATCAGGTTTCGGAAGCAAAAGGTAGTAAAGCTGCTGATGGCGGAAGTCGTAAACCTGAATATCGTCCACGTACAGGTGGAGGTGATAG
The DNA here is from genome assembly GCA_945902955.1 of Porphyromonas cangingivalis. GTDB lineage: Bacteria > Bacteroidota > Bacteroidia > Bacteroidales > Paludibacteraceae > Paludibacter. The sequence goes on along the minus strand of CAMDNO010000109.1, from coordinate 14,139 downwards.
TCCTCGTCGCGAATACGACCGCAGCAGTAGCAGCAATCGTGGAAGCAGCACCGGTTCAGGTTCAGGCGGTTATCGCAAACCTGCAGCAAGTACCGATGGCGGCGACAAACCATGGCGCTCTCGTAGTACCGACGACCGTCCGGCACGTCGCAGTTCATCCGAAAGTGGCGATCGCAAACGCAGTAGCGGTGGAAGTGGATACAAAAAGAGATATTAAAATGTATTTATAGAAGTAGAAAAGAAAAGGCTTTTGGCGGTGTGCCAAAAGCCTTTTTTTGTGGAGCTGGAGGGAGTCGAACCCTCGTCCAAACAAGGAAATAATACGCTTTCTACATGTTTATCTTCGCTTCGGTTTTCGAGTGCCAACAAGACCGAAGCCACCAATCGACACCTTATCCTTTTTGTTTCATCCCGAATGCAAGGCCAATCGTGACTATCTTCGATTTATCCACACTTCCTATTCATTAGCCTCGAAGCGAAGGCCTTTGGGAAATGTCTCGTTCTGGTACCTGGTACCTGAATTAAGCTAATCTACTGTGATTCGATTAAGCAGCAAGAGCGTAGTTTTCTTCGCCAGTTATGATTTTAAGAACCTATATTTACGAGCTGTTTTCTCAAAGCTCGACATGCTTACATACCCTTTCTACCTGCTGTCAAAACCAAACAGCCCCTTTAGTTACTTAATTATTTGATAATCAGTATAAAATCAGTAGTCAAATTGTGTTCGAGTAGTCAAACTGGTAGTCAAAAGTTTTAATTTTAACTAAAAGCTACTTACTTTATTCACTGCAAAGATACTATATTTTTTGATACAAAAAAATGCACCGAACTTCACAGTCCAGTGCACCTATCATCGATATGAATAAAGAAAAATTAAAAATACGCTGGTAGCACGTTATTTTTATCGAATAGCTTATAGTTCATTGAGAATTCGCCCGTAGCATGATTAAATTTTACCATATTTTCGATTAGTGTTTGTAAGCTGCTGCCTTCGCCTTTCAGTTCATTCAATAGCTCCACTAACTTAACATGCTTTTCATACCTTGCAATCGCTTCGGGGTCTGTCAAGATGATAGAGTTCAATCGTTCAATTTGCTTTTGATAGTCATTTTTCAGGCTCCACACACCATCGATAAACTCAAAATACACAAAGTAAACATACATTTCAAATGCTAAAGGCTTAATTTTCGCCTTTAATTCAGCTATTTTTTGAGCCGCATCGGTGTTTATACGTTCCCGTGCCACGTCCAAAAGTGCGCTGGCTCCACCTAACAAGCTGGCCGCAGCTTCCAATTTTTGATTTTCGGCTGTTAAGTAGTCCGTTTCAATCTCGGAATACCTATTCTGTAAAACATTAGCGGCATGTTTCGGGCTAATATTACCCTCCATCAATACCATTACAGCTAAATCAATGCTGTTTTTTACTTCGTTTACCTTTTCAATATCGGTCAACACTTTGTTAGTGTTTACGAAAATTGATTTTTCAAGCGCCTGCCTATCGGTTTTCAGTGCTTTTGAGAGAGTTGTTTTTTTTGTTTCCATGATAATTTATTTTTATTTTAGTGAATTTATAATTTCGTTTATCGTTTCTCCAGCTGATAGCCTTTTGTTTATTTCCAGCTCTTCCCTCATACGGTCGTAAATTTTGCTAATATCGTATGGCTTCGCTTTATTGTGCTTTAACCATTGCTTTAAAGCGGCTTCAAGTTTGTTGCTGGTCGGGAATATACAACCATCGGGAATACCATGAAAAGCAATAAAAGAATTGCCCGTTTTTGTGCCGTTGCTGGTGTCCAATATTCCAACATAGAAAAATACTACTTCATTACTTTCGGGCTCCACTGTGTAAGTACATAAGTGGCTGTCCGTGCCGTGCTGTAAACCTGCTAATTGGAATAGGTTTTTAATTGTTGCTTTCATCTTCGTTATTTTTAAAAGTTTGTAATTCGGCTCGGGCATCCAGCGTAAAAATAATATCCTTTGGCTGGCTGCTTTCAAACTGCATTAATAGTCTATTATTGTGAAAAATACGGGTTAATTTTTGTGGCCGTATAAAGTTAAGTATTGATTTTATGCTTTCCATTATTGTCGATTAAATTTAGAATTTTTTTGATAGAGTTTAATACATCTTGTTCGCTTACTTCTTTAGGCTTTTGCCATACTGCCCACAATTTTAATTTTGGTTTGGGTTTCCAAATTGATAGGAATTTAATTGGTTTCATTATTTTGAATTTTTAGTGTCAATATCTTTGAAGTTATGGCTTCAATCGCTTCGGGGGTTGCATTATTTAGTAAGGCCTCCAGCTTTTTGTATTCCAAATCTATTTGATTTTCAATTGTCATGCTTTGTAATTTCGGCAAAAGAAATTCAGCAAACTTTATAATATATGCTATTCTTTTTTCGGGCTCCAGCATATCAATGTCATCTTGTAGCTTATCTATATTATTGCTTACAAGTTGCTGAAAAGCTTCCCTTATTTCGCTGGTAGTCTTGTTTACCGCTCCTTTGGGTCTACCTGTCGGGTTCAATATTTCGCCTTTTTTAAGTGTCATTTTATATTATTTTTCTATTTGTTTAATGTCAATTGTTTATCTCTCTCGTCTGCTAATTTTTTAAGAATAGCTTCTATTTCTTTTTTTTTTAGTCGTTTCATTTTAATATGGTGTTGAATGAGTAAGATAGAACAAACCGCCAAAATGTACTTCGCTAATCAAATTACTTTCCAGCATTTTGTTAAGTCCAGCGGCTGCCCGTGTATCCGATATATTGTATTTTTGTATCATAGCATTTAATAGATTTTCTTTGCTTAAATTATTTTGTTCGCCAATCAAATCAATCGCAATATCTGATAATGATTTTTTTGGTTTTGGTGCTGATGCTGGCGCCTGTTTAATCTCTAATTTGTCAACATTTAGCTTATAACTTTTGAAGTGTTTATTTAATACGCTTTCAATAGTTACTTTAACCGTTTTCGTGTCGCTCTGCCGTGCGATAATCTCATCATGTATAGTAAGGAACGGAATGTTTTTAAGTGCCAAATTTTGCCATATTTCACTCATAATATTTACTTCATACGTTTGCAAAAGAAACGCTAAATTATTATACAATTTTTCGCCACGGGGGTTCCGATGGTCGGGTTCGCCTTTGTACCAATTAATCCACTGAATAAATTTTGCACCTTTGAAAAGATGATCCAGTTGGTTTGATGGTCGACCGAATAGCATTTGAAAAAATAGTTTCTTTGCCTCATCTCGGGTGCTTAAATTTGCCTTACTTTGTAGCATTGAATAAATATCCGTGCCGGCATTTATAGTGTCCGTAAACTCATTAGCTCCGATATTTTGATACAATATGTTTGCTAATAATGTAGGTTGCATTTGAGCTACATCAAAAGAAACGGTTTGTTCGCCTTGTAGCGTTAAATATGGCCGTATATCCTTACTCATTCCACTTATAGGACTGTGAACACGTCCTGCAAACTCATCAACCGAAAAGAATAATTCAGCAAATCGGGTACGGTGTTTTAAGAATGTATTCCAGTACGGTGTCGCTTCTACTGTGGTCGGTAAATTTGCACTAACCATACAACGCATCATGTATTTATGTAATTCAGTCAGTTTGCGCCCGTGTGGCTTCAATAATGATATATCAATTTCCGAAACGCCTACAACATTGTACTTATTCATTCCCACTGTTTTAATCTGTGGCATCCCCTCCAGTTGTGGCCGTGTAACATTCCATTTTTTTAGCTCGGTATCTGAAAAATAAAAGCTATTATCAAAAACATCTCCTTTCCACTTATTAGTGAAAAATTGCCTTGTATTGCAGTATGTGAGTAATTTCGTATACATATTGTTAGTGTAATTGTTAGTGTAATTGTTAGTGTATATCAGTGTATTTTAGTGTATTTCCGTATGTAGTGTAAGGTGTATTTCCCCTATATAGGGAAATACCTTACATACACCATACACTAACTTATATCTATTTCATTAATCGTATCACTTTCGGCAACTCTTAAACAATACATCTCTACTTCGTTTTTGTAAATCAAATTATCTTTAACCGCCTTTTGAATTTTCTTTTTTGCAGCATCAATTTTCACTTTGCCATGCTCCATTAATTTCAAAGTTAGTTCGGCATATCTAAGATACTTTTCGCCCTCATAGCATTTATTGATTATTTCCCTTAATACATCGGCTTTCGGCTCCTTTGCTATTGGCTGGAATGCTTCGGGTAAACCATCGTTATTGATACGAAAAAAATACTCATCAATCGGTCGGTGTCGGCTGTCAATAATTTTAGCTTCTACATAGTTTACAGTATCAATTTTCTTTGTTAGTAAAATAGTTACTTCGCCTTTTTGCCTTAAAATTTGCCCTAAGTGTCCACGTGTTTCTTGGTTGTTAGCTCCTTTATTTACATGGATATTTGTGTGTATATGGCAATTATATTTACTTGCCCATGCTGTAAACATTTCAACTGTGGCGCTACTATCGGCAATAGAATTAAAGTCGTTACATAAATCGACTATTCCATCAATAATACAAAAGTGTGGTTTAAAATCAATTATTGCAGCTTCGATATATTGAGCACGTTCGGACTTTAAAACCTCTCTCAAATTCAATGCTTTGAAATTGTCTAAAATAGTATTTTCGGGCTTGCCTAAGCATTTATTTACTCCGTTGACAAATTCCATCGTATCGCTGGCGTCCTGCTCTGTATCGCCAAATAAAACACGTACATCGCTAATCGGACAATGAAAATCTAAATATCCTTCGGGATGCAAAATTGCAGTAACAAAAGCAATGTTTTGTTTCGTCTTACCTACTTTCATTGCAGCGGCTGTATTGCTTATATTTCGATTGTGAAATAGTGCTATTCCAGTGCTCGTTTGAATTAAAAACGCTTCGGGCTTTTGAATTTTCTTTGTACTATCAATTACAAATTGTTTCCAGTCTATTTCCGTTGCAAAGGGTGTCAAATCTTTTATGTCAGTGCCCGGAATAATAGGCAAAGAAAATTGATTATTTGCCTTATTATTAGTATCTTTGCATATCGTTTCGTTATTCAAATAAGCGGCTGCATCTTTCGGGGGTGTGGTCGTTTGTTGCATTATCTTAAACCCTTTCCAGTTTTACAATAGTTTGCAGCCATTGTTTCGGTCTCCGAAATTGTTACTACTCTATTCTGCAAAAGCCATTTTTCCAGTTCAGCACGTTCGAAGTAAACCATTTTTCCAAAAGGTTTGAAGTGTGGCACCTGTCGGGTTGATGTTAGTCGGTACATGTGGCTTTTTGAAAGGCCACTAAATAAACAAGCTTCTGCAAAAGTCAAAACATTTTTAATTTCTAAAGTATTCATGTTATCAAAATTATAAAATTGTTGTTTTTGCTTTGGGTAGCTACTCCGCTGCAATTGAATTTTGAATTATAATTCGATACAAAGATAATGTATAATAAATACGTAAAGCATTGATAATCAAAAACAAAAGCGACTACTAAGCTGGTCGCTCGGTAGTCGCTAAATGTCGCAAAAGTTGTTTTTCAGTATGTTAGATGGTCGCTAAAAAGTTTTTAATGTAGTCGCTTTCTAAACTTAATACTATCTTATTACTTGCAAGCTGCAAAGGTTTTTGTTTTTTATCCACAAAATAGGTTGATGTTTGCCGTTCAATTTCGTTTGATAGCTCCCTTGTATCGGGGTGCTTTATGTTAAACTTAATTTCCTTTTGTAGTCCAGTGAGTAGCTCCCTAAGTAATTGCTTTGATTGTATCCAAACAATTGGTTTAAATTGGTTCGGCTTTTGTTCGCTGCCAAATATGTAGTCAAAACTTTGTCGATCGGGTTCGGCATCAATAAAATTGCTTTTTAGCAACTCAAACAACTTATCTAATTGTTCACTACTTAACTCCAGCAAAAGTCCGTTAAAAGGCTTTGGCTCGGGTGGTTTAGGTGCGCTAATTATCCGTTGGACTATCTTTAAACTTGATGATTGTTTGTGATTTTTTGAATACTCTTCAAAACTTCCATAAGCTGCTAAAAAATCCTTTTCTTTTCTTTCAGGTGTTTCTAGTGCTTGTAACTCTGTTTTGTATTTTTCTCTTAACTCTTCCATTCTTTCGGGGGTAATTTTGATTTTCGGAAAAGCGGGTTGGCTCATTAATTTAGCAAGCTTTTGAGCTTCTAAATATTTTTCGTATTCTGTCATATCGTTAAGTTTGTACTTTTTAAAAAATGTCGTTTTGTTTGTTTACTGCATCAACTTTATTTTTATTGATAATCTTTGCATAAATTTGAGTAGTACTTATTTTGCCGTGTCCTAACAGTTTGGATACTGTTTCAATCGGTGTGCCTAAAGATAGCTGCAAGGTGGCCGCTGTATGTCGGCTACTATGGAATGTTATTGTTTTTAGTATTCCAGCGGCTTTTGTCCACGTTCTTAAATTGTCATTTACAGTTTCATTTTTCGGCAAATCAAAAATTTTGCTTTCGGGCTGCATATCGGTGTCCATTGGTAGGAATTGTAAAGCGGCTTCGCTAATAGGCAAATATTCAAAGGTATCTACTTTAATTTGTTTGTACTTTAAAGTAGCTCCAGCCTTTTGAAAATCAATATTATCCCATATAATATTTTTTACATTCGAAAATCGAATACCTACTAAACAGCAAAATAGAAAAGCGTTTTTAATCTCGGGTCGTTTACAGTCGGTCGCAATAAGCTTTTTTATTTCGGGCACGGTTAAATACTCTCTTTTGCTGGGTTTAGCTTTGGGTCGGTCTTCTGGTGCAATTTTTTCGGATGGGTTTAGATAAATTATGTCATCTCTCAAAGCTTTTTTTAATACCGTGCCAAATTTAGCGTATAATTTGTGAGCAGTGTTTACAGATATAATTGGCTGCCCCTTTTTGCTTTTTTCAAAATTGCCGTTTTTAGCTGTTTTTAGGTAGTCGATAAAACCATTTATATAATTCCTATCAATAGCATCAATGTTTACACTATCGCCCTTGTAAGCTTTCAAGTGATAAGCTAAGGAATTAAAAGTAGTATACTCACTATTTTTTTTGCCCGTGTCTGCTAAAGCCTTGTTCGCAATGTCAGTAACAAACTCTATCAAATTAGTTTTAAATGCTTTCTTAACTTTAAGTCCGCTGTTTTGTGTTTGCATCTCTACAAGTCTATTTGCTTTGATAGTATTTGCAAGCAGTAAAGTAGCTTCGTTTTTTTTTCTATCGGCTGGCTTTATTTCGGGTATTAAATATAAATTTAAAAACTCATATTTTCTTTTGGCTGATGTTTTTGGGCTCCCACTTTTTAGGGTGCCTGTTATTTTGTAACCATCATATTTTTCCAAAAAGATACTTTTGTTTCCATCTGCAAGTGTTTTGAATTTGATTTTAATCAATTCCTTTGCACGGGGCTGTTTTTTGGTTGGTTTCATCTGACTGAATTTAAAATGTTGTAATACTTTCTACAAAGATAAGGCTTTTTTATTGAGTAGTCAAACTGGTAGTCAAATAATACACAAAAAAAAGATAATCAAAAACAAACAAATTGCTTTCAATTATCTTTATACCTTTGTAAACTACTTTAATTCAGTACTTTTTGTTTGTTGTTGTTTGTTGTTGTTTGAATAAAAAAAGGGCTGTTTGTGTCAAAACCAAACAGCCCCTTTTATCAATAATAATTTGATAATCAATTATTTATTTCACGCAAGAAACATAAAATTTGCAAATGAGTAACAAATTTTTAAATTGGGCTACAAAGATAGATTATTTTTTCTATCTAATAAAATATTAATCAAAATCAAATGCAGGTATTTTATGAAACAGAACTGTCATATACTGTATTTTTGTTAATTTCGTTAAAAGTATGCCTCTATTTATTCTTTCATAGCTCTATTTTGATGTATCTTTGTCCCCCGAAAGGAATTCGGCTCGCTTCCAGAGCTGTTTTTCTTTCTTTTAAAATAGTAAAGACGTGGCGTGCCGCGTCGCTACCAATAAATGGGGTGCCTTAATATTTCGGGCTGAGATCATACCCTTTGAACCTGCACGGGTAATGCCGCGAAGGGAATAAGCAAGCACATCTTCCGCATCTTTTAGGCTCTCAAAGCAAAATTTATTAACTAATCAATTTTAATTAATTTGTTATGAGACAAATCTTTATCGCAGCCACAGTGCTGTTTTTCTCAATTTCTACTTTTGGTCAAACAAAAAACAAATCTGCTGAATCAGCAAATGACAGTATTCGTCAAATTTCGCTCAAAGAAGTGGTTGTAACTTCGTTGCGCGCCAACGAACGCTCCGCAGTAGCTTACAGCACAGTTCAAAAAGAGGACATTCAACAACGAAATTTCGGACAGGATATTCCTTATTTACTGGCACTTACACCATCTTTTATTACCACTTCGGATGCAGGTACAGGTATTGGTTACACAGGTTTCCGTATTCGTGGAACGGATGCCAACCGTACTAATATTACTGTAAATGGTGTGCCATTGAACGATGCCGAATCGCATGGAACATTCTTTGTAAATATGCCCGATTTTGCTTCGTCGTTATCGTCGGTACAAATTCAGCGCGGTGTGGGTGCTTCTACCAATGGTGCTGCCGCTTTTGGAGCAAGTATCAACATGCAAACCGAAAACCTCAATGCCAAGCCATATAGTGAAATAAACTCCAGCTTGGGTTCGTTCAACACTAACAAAAATACTTTAAAAGTGGGTTCTGGTTTAATGAAGAATGGTTTTGCAGTCGATGCGCGCCTGTCGAATGTTACTTCCGATGGTTATGTAGATCGTGCTGCTGTAAATTTAAAATCCTACTTCTTTTCAGCAGGGCATTATGGCGAAAAATCGATACTTAAATTTATTACATTTGGTGGCAACGAAAAAACATATCAAGCGTGGTATGGTGTTGATCCTGAAACAATGAAAACTAATCGTACTTACAATGATGCAGGAAGATTTACAGATAATAATGGAAAAACTCAATTTTATGATAATCAAACTGATAATTATAATCAAACACATTATCAACTACATTGGTTACAAAAATTGAATCAAAATTTCCATATAAATGCAGCAGCACATTTAACACACGGAATTGGTTATTACGAAGAATATAAAACAGATCGGAATTATATTGAATATGGGTTAATTCCAGACACAATTGCTGGTTTGACTTTGGAAACTACCGATTTAGTTCGTCAGAAATGGCTCGACAATTATTTTTATGGTGTTACTTATGCATTAAACTATGAATCTAAAAAGCTAAATGCAACTATTGGCGGTGCAGCAAATCGGTACGATGGAAATCATTTTGGTAAAATAAAATGGGTTCGAAACGGAAATAATGTTGATATGAATAAAGAATGGTATAGAAGTTCTTCTATTAAAAATGATATAAATGTTTATGCAAAGGCAAATGCAGAAATATTTGAAAATATTTTTGCATCGGTGGATATACAGTTCCGACATCTTAGTTATAGTATGAAAGGAAATGATGAAAAATACGATACCATTAAAAATACACTTCGAGACATAACTACAACTATTCCTTATAAATTTAATTTCTTAAACCCAAAATTTGGTTTAACTTATAAATTAGATAAAAAACAAGATGTATTTGCTTCATTTTCAATTTCGAATAGAGAACCAAACCGAAATAACTATACAGAGCGTTCGTCAAATGAAGCCCTACCTACTTTTGAAACGTTATATGACACTGAAGCTGGATATCGTTATCAGTCTTCACGATTTTCTCTTGCAGCCAATTTATATTATATGAATTACAAAAATCAATTAATACTTACCGGCAAATTAAGTGAAATTGGCGAAGCTCTTACTACCAATATCGACAAGAGCTACCGCACTGGTTTAGAATTAAGTATAGGAGTTAAAGCAACAAAATGGTTGCGATGGGACGGTAATATTAATTTAAGTAAAAATAAAATATCGAAGTTCACAGAAAGTATAGGAGAATTTGATGCAAACTACAAATTGATAGGTTTTATAACTAAAGAATATAAAAACTCTGAAATTGCTTATTCACCTAATTTAATTGCCAATAGTATATTAGTGGCAAATGTAAATCAGTTCGAATTCGGCTTTTTTTCGAATTATGTGAGCAAACAGTATCTCGATAATACGCAAAATGCTAATAGGGCAATTGATGCTTATTTTGTGAATAATTTGAGTGCAAAATACGCTATTGAATTAAAAAATTTAAAACAAATAATTTTTCAGGTACTTGTAAATAATATTTTTAATACAAAATATGAATCTAATGGTTGGTCTGCTTCAGAGTATTACGAAGGAGATTCGACAAGATATGATTATATTGGGTTTTATCCACAAGCAGGTACCAATTTTTTAGCCTCGGTAACATTAAAATTCTAAAACTTAGAGGACGTAAATCGTGCAAAAAAAACAGCCCACACAGTTTTCGAATGTGTGGGCTGTTTTAATTCCTATGTCCTCCTGCTTCTAATTTCAAATTTTTAGAAGGTTAAAATCAGTCTCTATACAAATGCCAATATCAGAATTTGTGCCAATATAACACGTAAAAACATGGTAAGCGGATATACAGTTGAATAGGCAATTGCAGGAGCATCGTTGCCCGAATAAGCATTGGAATAAGCCAATGCCGGAGGATCAGTCATGCTGCCCGAGAGCAATCCCATAAGTGTAAAGTAGTTTAATTTCATTACTTTACGGCCAAAAATACCAACAATCAACAATGGTAAAGTTGTAATGATAAAACCACACATTATCCAAAGCAATCCATTACCGGTAACCACAGTTTCTACAAACTTACAACCCGAAGCTAATCCCACGCTGGCAAGGAAAAGGGTAATACCTATTTCACGCAACATAAGGTTGGCACTTTGTGTAGTGTAAGTTATTAGCTTTAATTTAAAACCAAAACGGCCAAGTAAAATAGCAACTACAAGAGGACCGCCAGCTAAACCTAATTTTACAGGCATTGGCATTCCGGGAACAAAAATAGGAATACTTCCGAAAATAATTCCAATAAAAATTCCAATAAAAAGCGTAATGATATGCGGTTCGTCCAAGCGTTTCAACGTATTTCCAAGCATATCTTCCACACGTTTAATGGCTTCGGGTGTACCTACAACAACTACTCGGTCGCCCACTTGCAATACAAGATTAGGACTGGCTAACAAGTCGAAGCCCGAACGAACTATACGCGTACAGTTTACATTTACCGAACGAAGTTTGAGTGAGGCGAGCGTTTTTCCATTTATCACGCCACGCGTAATAATAATGCGGCGCGAAATCATTTTATTTTCAGATTCTTTCCAGTCAAATTCAATTTGCTCACCAGTAAATGCAACAACAGCTTCGCTATCCGATTCGGTAGTAACTACCAGTATTTTATCTCCGTTGCGAAGTATAGATTTTCCATTTGGTATGCTATATGCATTATTGCTCAACAAACGTGAAACTATAAACTGACGGCCAATTAGTTTGCGTATTTGAGATAAATTTTTACCATCAATGGCTTTCGAATTTACTTCAATCGAAATAATTTTTGTATTCTCTATCGCGCCCGAAAGTTCGTTGAGGTTAGCTGTTTCTTTGTCGTAGTTTATTTTAAAGAATACACGTACCAAAATGAGTGAAAGAATAATACCTGTAACACCCAAGGGATAAGCAACTGCATAACCAAGCGCAATTTGGGGTATTTCAGTTATTTGACCAGCATCGTGAAGTTGGCGAAGCGCCTCCTGGGCTGCTCCAAGCCCGGGGGTATTCGTAACTGCTCCCGATAAAATTCCTACAAACATTGGCATTGGAATAGTGCCTCCAAAAATATAAAAAAGACCGATTGTAGTTGCAACACCCAGCAACACAACCGATGCTGCCAACATATTTTGCTTCATACCGCCTTTTTTAAACGAAGCAAAAAATCCGGGGCCAACCTGCAAGCCTATCGAAAAGATAAACAGTATTAATCCGAATTCGCGGATAAAATGCAACACTTCGTCGGGCACCGAAAAACCAAAATGTCCAACCAAAATTCCTACAAACAACACAAATGTAACCCCAAGCGAAATACCGAAGATTTTTATTTTACCTAACATCACTCCTATTGCAATTACAAAGGAGTAAAGTAAAATAATATGAGCAATACTTTCTTTGGTTAGCAGGTTAATAAACCATTCCATAAAAATTTAATTAATTGATTATAAATATATTAACACTAAAAAACATACCTTCTTAAACTGACTGCAAAAGTAGTACAATTAATTTGATAAATAGGTTAAAAACAATAAAAAATTACGGAAATTTTTCTCTATTAAAATAAATCTTGAATTATCAATTTTTATTTCAAATAAAAAAGACGTATTTTTGTTGTGTAAATTAAAATAAAAAACATAATGGCTGATAATAAAAAAAGAGTGCTTTTTATCGATCGCGACGGTACTATTATCGTGGAACCGCCTATTACCTTTCAGGTCGACAAAGTGGAACAAATTGAGTTTTTACCCGCTGTAATTCGGAATTTGTACTTTTTGCGAACAAAACTCGATTTCGAATGGGCGTTAGTTACCAATCAGGATGGATTAGGAACAGATGTTTATCCACAGGAAAATTTTGATGCAGTGCAAACTAAATTTTTGCAAATACTCAAAAACGAAGGCGTTGAATTTGATAAAATTTTTATTGACAAATCGTTTCCCCAAGATAACTTGCCTACCCGAAAACCCGGAACTGCTATGTTGACTGAATATTTTAGCAAACAATACGACATGCTAGGCTCTTATGTAATTGGAGACAGAGTTACCGATGTAGAATTAGCCAAAAACCTTGGTTGTAAAGCTATTTTTATAAGCGATGATACTCAAATTTTATCAGAAAAGCATCTAGTAGAGTTTTGCGCTTTTCAATCGACCGATTGGAACAAAATAGCCGAGTTTCTATTTGCTGGTGAACGAACAGCAACCGTAAAACGTACGACCAAAGAAACAGATATTTTAGTTGAATTAAACTTAGATGGAAGTGGTAATTGCCATATTGATACCGGATTGAAATTTTTTGACCACATGCTTGAACAAATTGGAAAACACTCTGGAAGCAACTTAACAATTGTTGTAAAAGGTGATTTGGAAGTAGACGAACATCATACAATTGAAGACACGGCATTGGCATTAGGCGAAGCGTTAAGCAAAGCATTGGGAAATAAACGTGGTGTAGAAAGATATGGTTTTTATTTGCCAATGGACGATTGCTTGTGTTCTGTTGCACTCGATTTTGGTGGACGGCCGTGGTTGGTTTACGATGCTGAATTTAAACGCGAATATATAGGTGATTTACCAACCGAAATGATTCTGCACTTTTTTAAATCGCTTAGCGATGCTGCCCGAATGAATTTGAATATAAAAGCCGAAGGTACCAATGAACATCATAAAATTGAAGGTATATTTAAAGCATTAGCCAAGTCAATAAAAATGGCCGTAAAGCGGGATATTTATCAATACGAACTTCCAAGTACGAAAGGGGTTTTGTAAATAGATTAATAAATATTTATAGTTAAATTGCCATCTCTACATTGCAAAATACGATATTTATTTTATCTTTGCAAAAAAATTCTTACATGGAGTCGTTTTTCAAAACCCATACTTATTTAGTCGAAAAGGTGCAATCGCCTGTGCGAAGGCTACTTATGGACGAAATAGACTGGAGCCACCGCCTTATAGGCATAAAAGGTAGTCGAGGTGTGGGCAAAACGACTTTTCTACTTCAATATGCCAAGGAAAATTTTGGAGACTCACGTTGTTGTTTATATGTAAATTTCAATAATTTTTATTTTACACAGCATAGTCTATTAGATTTCGCCGATGATTTTTGCAAACAAGGAGGTAAAACACTATTAATTGACCAAACTTTTAAGTACGAAAACTGGTCGAAGGAACTCCGTGAATGTTACGAACGCTTTCCTAATCTGCACATTATCTTTTCGGGTTCGTCGGTAATGCGATTAATTGAAGAGAATCCTGATTTACAAGATATTGTTTCGGTATACAATTTAAGAGGTTTTTCGTTCCGCGAATATCTTAACTTAACGTGTGGTACAGAATTCAAATCGCTTACATTAAAAGAAATAACACA
>CAMDNO010000108.1 GCA_945902955.1 Porphyromonas cangingivalis | reverse complement strand
GGTTTGCTTATTGGCGCTTGCCTCACACAACGACCCGATTTGTTTGCGGTGGCTGTGCCCGAAGTGGGTGTGCTCGATATGCTTCGTTACCAGAAGTTTACAATAGGTTGGGCATGGGCAACTGACTATGGAACAAGCGAAGAGAGCAAAGAAATGTTTGCGTACCTGAAGGCTTATTCGCCACTTCATAATGTAAAAGTGGGTGTAAAATATTCTGCTACTTTTGTAATGACAGGCGATCATGACGACCGGGTAGTGCCAGCGCATTCGTTTAAATTTGCTGCTACACTCCAAGCTGCCAACAAAGGCAATTATGTGTCGCTAATCCGTGTGGACCAAAAGGCTGGTCATGGTGCAGGAAAGCCAATTGCTAAACTGATTGATGCACAGGGAGATATGTGGGCTTTTGTGATGTGGAATTTGGGAATGAAAATTAAATAATTTTTTTGGTTTAGAGTGCCAAAATAGTTTCTTTAGAACTAAAAAACCTAACAGCGATTTGAATCTTGTTAGGTTTTTTTATTTAAGTAAAAATATAAATTAATCGAAAAAGCATTATATTTGTGCTTTCAATATCCTATTAATTACGATGCCTTACTTTTGGCGTCAAAAAATTCAATTAGAAATGAACATTTTTCAATACACAGGCAGTTATGCATTATTAATGAAACGTGTGCTTGTGGCACCCGATAGATGGCGAATGTTCTTTCGTCAGTTTCCAAAAGAACTCGAAAAACTCGGTTTGCAAAGCTTACCAATCGTAATTATTATTTCGGTATTTATTGGTGCCATTATGACTATACAAACCAAACTCAACACCGAAAATCCCTTGCTTCCAACCTACAGTACAGGCTTGGTTACGCGCGACACACTTTTATTGGAATTTTCGTCGACCATTTTGTGTTTAATTTTGGCCGGCAAAATTGGTTCAAACATAGCTTCCGAAATTGGAACAATGCGCATTACCGAGCAAATTGATGCCCTCGAAATTATGGGTGTCAATTCGGCAAATTATCTTATTTTACCAAAAATTGCTGCATTTATTTTCATGATGCCTTTTTTGGTTATTTTTAGTATGGCAGTAGGGCTTGGCGGCGGTTATCTGGTTGGAGTATTTACGGATATAATTACAACTGCCGATTATCTAGTCGGCATTCAATATGCTTTTATTCCGTATTATGTTTTTTATTCTCTTGTAAAATCAGTTGTTTTTGCGTTTTTAATATCTTCGGTAGCAGCATTTTATGGCTATTATGCTTACGGTGGCGCATTAGATGTGGGTAAAGCAAGTACCAATGCTGTTGTGAATAGTAGTATTTTGATTCTTTTCTTTAATCTATTGATTACCAATTTAATGTTGAATAAATGATGTGATGATGTGTTGATATGTTGATGTGATAATGTACTTTATGAACTTTATAACATTATGCACCTTATAAACCTTATAAACCTTACAAACCTTACAAACTTTATAAACTAAAAAGAAATGATAGAAGTAAAAAATATAGATAAATCGTTTGACGGAAACCATGTATTGAAAAATGTTTCGGCAGTTTTCGAAAATGGTAAAACCAATATGATTATTGGTGCCAGCGGTTCCGGAAAAACGGTGTTGATGAAAAGCGTTATTGGTTTGCATCGCATTGATAATGGTCGTATTGAGTATGATGGACGTAATTTGCCCGATATGCGCATGGGCGATGTGCGTATGCTGCGCCGCGAGGTTGGAATGCTTTTTCAGGGGTCTGCATTGTTCGACTCGCTTACCGTGCTCGAAAATGTAATGTATCCGCTCGAAATGTTTGCAAAAACAACGAAAGAAGAAATGGTTGAAAGAGCCCGTTTTTGCCTAAAACATGTGGATTTAAAAGAACAAGCCTATAATTTAGCCCCATCGGAAATTAGCGGCGGTATGCAAAAACGTGTGGCTATTGCCCGTGCCATTGCTTTGCAGCCCAAATACTTGTTTTGCGACGAACCAAACTCTGGTCTCGATCCACAAACCTCGCTTATTATCGACCAGTTAATTCACGAAATAACCCGCGAATTTGATATTACCACCATTATCAACTCACACGATATGAACTCGGTAATGGAAATTGGCGAAAATATTCTCTTCATTAATAAAGGCGAAAAAGCATGGCAAGGAAGCAAAGAAGATATTTTTCATGTCGACAACGAAGACCTTAATAATTTTGTGTTTGCTTCGGAACTTTACAAAAAAGTGAAAATGGCAAATGCTTGAGTATGATGGTCAATTGAAAATCATTTCTCAAGTTCCAATTCTATTTTCCCTAAATACCAACCGCTTTTTGCAACCTGAGCAATTACAACTTTGCGACCATCGCGGTTGGTTTCTTTGGCATTTTCGAGCATTGTGTGCGAGTGTCCACCAATAATTACATCGATAAATAGGGTTTCGCGTGCCAATTGAAAATCGTTCACCGCTTTAGCTGCTGCATCCGAGCCCAAATGCGATAGGCAAATAATAACATCGCATTTTTTTTCTTTTTTGAGATAAGTAGCGGTTTCATTTGCTGTAGAAATAGGGTCGTTATAAATTAACCCGCGATAATTGCTTTCGATAATTAAACTTTTGGGTTCTACATTTACAGCCATTATTCCAATACGCAAACCAAAACGTTTTAAAACCAAGTAGGACTGTACAATAGCTTTTAATGGTGTGTTTTTTACATCGTAGTTAGAGCTTACAATCGGAAATTTTGCATTTTGTAGAATCACTGCAAGTGTATCAATACCATTGTCGAACTCGTGATTACCAAGGGTTACAGCGTCGTATTTCATGCGATTTAGTGCATTAATTTCAACACGTCCGTTGTAGAAATTAAAATAGGGAGTTCCCTGCGAAAAATCACCAGCATCCAGCAAAAGTACATTTTTTTCTTCTGTCCGAATTTTGTTAATTACACCCATTCGTCGCGCATATCCGCCCATGTCCGAAGTTTTAAGTGTCGATTTCTCGGTTGGCTCCACCTGACTGTGTGTGTCGTTGGTATGTAGTATTACGAGTTTTATTTTTTTTGCCTCGACTTCAATCGTTAGTAAAAACAGAAACAAAACTCCAAGTAAATATCTATACGTTATATTCTTCATTTTAAATAATTTCTTTATTCACTATAAACTGTAAACTATAAACTAATAACTATTCTTCCGTCCAATTCAGCCTTAATCTCATTTCCCTTCGCAGTTTCGGCTTTAATGTAATCTAATAACATGTTACGTACTTTAATGCTTGTATTTGTGCGTTTTACATGTTTTTTTAAAATTTCCATTTTGTCATTTCCACCGGCTAAATAATCATTTGTGGCAATGGAATAAATTCTTTTGATGTCCAAAACTTCTCCCTTAATTTGAATATCAATTGCTTTTTTATCCACAATTTTAAAGCGTAACCCCGAAACACCCTCGCCTCCCATTGATGCAAAGTACTGACACAATGTATTCAAATTCTCTCCCGATAAATACAAAATTACCAATTCATTTTCGAATGGCATTAATTCAAACACTTTGCCAATTGTAATATTTCCCGCAGGAACTGTGGTGCGCAGGCCACCCAAGTTTACAATAGCGATATCTACTTCCGATTTCAGATAGTCGCTTGCTGCCCTTCGATAAATATCGGCACTAAGGTTCGACAATAAGCTTTCGGGTGCATGTCCGCGCATAGTTTCGGCAGCTCGTCCAATAACCACATTCATTTGTTCGTCAACTTGCTTTTTGTATGGTTGCAGAAAATTAATATAGCTGGTGTCAGCTATAAGTTGGGTAGAAGCATCAATAGCAATTTTTGTAGAAGATGCTTGTTGTATTTGCCATTGTCGGGGGTGGCACGAGCTGAGTACCAATAATAGTAAAAAAAATATTCCTTTTTGCATGGTTTTATTTTTTATGTTAAAATTCGGATTTTCCAAATGTGCTTTCTGCTTTGCTTTTTGTTTTTGAGTTATTTGCGTTTAACGAGTACGAAAAGCCCAATTCGGCAATAGTACCTGTTCGGTAATAATAGGTTTTTTGATAAAATATTTCGGTTGAAGTGTCGTCATAAGCACGTGTATCTAATCCTTCGACATTTGAGTTTAAAATATCGAGCACTTTGAGTGAGAAATTCCAGTATTTTAGCTTTTTGGGTGTGTAGTTTAAGGCCGCATTGGTAGTGTACATCATATAGTTATTTCCCTGTGCGGTAACTGTTGCCGATTTTATATCAAAATCGGCAGTAAATTTAAGTTCTTTTGTAATATTTAGGTTTGCATTTCCTTTCAAACTCCAGTTTACACTACTATTATCTTCCTTATAACCAAAGGCTTCGCCCTGTACCCTAAAATGATATACCGAACCACCCACAAAAAACTTTGCTATTTTACCAGTTTCCAAATTAGCATTAAATTCAATTCCAGTAGAAGTTGTATTTCCTGAATTTGTGATACTCCGTATTAAAACCATTTCCTGTAAATAAATGGTATTTACACGGAAAAGGGCATTGTCCACGCCACGATAAAAGCCTGTAAATCCGATTTTTTGTTTGCCAAGGCGAGTTTCATAGTTCAATTCTACATTCGAAATATACTGTGGTTTAATTCCAGGGTCTCCTACTGCATATACTTCCAAGTGCCTACGATACAGAAATGGCGCCATGTCTTTTACAGCAGGTCGGCTAATACGGCGGTTCGCTGCAAAGTTGAATTTGTTATTTTCATTCACATCATAACTTAAATGTAAAGTAGGAAACCAATCGGGTTGTTGGAGCTCGTAGGTGGGGGCTGTAGGGCGGTCGAAAATGGAAAAATAATTTGGATTATCAATGTTCATTAATTGATCGGTATATTCGAATCGTAAACCGAGCATATATTTCATTTTGTTCCAGCTACCAGCGTAATCTATATAAGTTGCGTATATTCCTTTCGTGAGTTCCACTCCATTTTCTAATTCGGTATATGGACTTATAATATTGTTGTCAATATTCAAGGTGTCATAATTGAAATTTCCCGCAATATTTATTAATTGTGGTTGAAAACCAACACTTAAACGACTGCTATTTTCAAATTCTTTAGAATAATCTACCGAAAACCGATAGGCATCGAGTGGCGTGTTGTCCTTCTGGTTAAAATGAAGTGTTTTTGCACTGTAAGTATTTGTAAGGTTATCAAATTGATAATTTTCATTATCCAACTCTCGCGATAGGTTCGAATGTTCGTACAAAAGAGAAAATGCGATTTCCGATTTATTGTTAAATTTATGCTTTAAATCCACATTTGCTGTGTGAAAAATTCCGAAACGATTGTCGGTATTTGGGTTGTAAATCCAACTTTCGTTAGTTTTATTGTTTTTATCTTTATCAGCCATAAAAATATTATAAACGTAAAAGGCTGATCGACCTTCGGTGCGGTCGCCATAAAAATAGGCGGCAGAAATCTGGGTGTTTTTCGTAAATTTGTAATCTAAGCCTACGTTTGCCGATAAGCTCTCGTACCATTCGGGGCGTTCACCTTCGGCTACCATGTGCTTAAACAATCCTGTTGTTTTGTCCAAAATGCGAGCATCGCCTGTTCTATCTCCGTTTACATTTCGCATGCTATAATTGAGACCTCCAAAAAATGAAAGATTTTTTTTACCATACATTAAATTTATTCCGCTAGAATACCTATTATCAGTATTCAAATAGTTGCTGTACGCATCTGTTTTGTTTAGCCAAGGTGAGCCACCAAGTGTTCCATTTATTGCAACTGAAAGTCCATCGAGACCAGATGTTTTGGTGGTAATATTAATAATTCCGCCTTTACCTTGAGCATCGTATTTTGCCGAAGGCACAGAAATTACATCAATATTTTCAATAGCATCACTAGCAATCTGTCCGAGCAGCATAGAAGGGTCCATTTGAGTGGGCTTACCATTGAGATACACCATAAAGTCGGTAGTGCCGCGCACAGATACTTCGCCATCGGGAGATACTGATACCGAAGGAATTTTGTTGAGTAAATCTACTGCTGTTCCTCCTTTGGCAGTTGCAAAATCGACTGCTCGATAAGTTTTTCGATCAAGGTGGCTCGTTTGTGTGTTAGCCATAGCATTTATTTCAAGCTCCCTAAGCGCTATTCCTGTAACTTTTAATGCAATACTCTCCAATCGAACAACAGGTTTTTCTTTAGTGATTTTTAGCCCTTTAATGGTATCCGTTTCAAAGCCAATAAATGAAACAACGACTTTGTAATCGGCATATTCTAATTTGTCTAAATTAAATCCACCATTATTATCGGTAACTGTTCCGAGTGTGCTAAATTGATTGTTTTTGAGCAGCGAAATATTGGCAAAAGGTATTTTTTCGCCAGTATTTTTATCTATAACAATTCCTTGAATACTACCATTTTGTGCTAAAGCAATAAATGAGAATAAGAATACGAGGATTTGAAGTGTGAGAATTCTTTTTAACATGAGTTTTAAAATTGTAATTTTTGGTTTTCAATACGTTAAACACGAAAATAGGGCGAAAGGTTTAGTCTCGGATATATTCAAACAATTATTGAATAATTTAGTTTTTTTTTTCAATAATATAGAAAAAATGCAATTGTTGTGTGTTTTTGATTGAACCTTTTTATGTTGTTTTTGTTTATACTATAAATTTATTTGAACTAAAACTTCAAAAGTGAAAGTAAAATAATCAATAAAATTACATTTTGTTTTGTTGGATAAAAAAAATAAATTATCTTTGCACCGCAATAAAAATAAACAATGAACAATCGTTTTCTACATATTCTTCTACTCGGTATTATTATTCTCTTGCAGCACAAGTAGAAGTGAGTTTGGTATGTAGTTAATATATAGTATATTATAAAGCCTTCTCACTTCGGTGTAGAAGGCTTTTTTTAGGGCTGCCCCTAACCTCCAAAAGGGTAGTAATAATTAGTAAATTGTAAATGAAAAAAAAGTAATAAAAATATTATGGATAGATTATTTATTTTTGATACCACTTTACGCGACGGCGAACAGGTTCCTGGATGCCAGTTGAATACCATTGAAAAAATTCAGGTGGCTAAAGCTCTTGAAGGATTGGGCGTGGATGTGATTGAAGCGGGTTTCCCTATTTCGAGTCCAGGCGATTTTAAATCGGTGGTAGAGATTTCGAAAGCCGTTACCTGGCCAACGATTTGTGCTTTGACGCGCGGTGTGCAAAAAGACATTGATGTGGCTGCTGAAGCCCTCCAATATGCAAAAAATAAACGTATTCATACAGGAATTGGTACTTCCGAATTTCATATTAAATATAAATTCAATTCTACCCAAGATGAGATTTTGGAACGTGCAATTGCTGCCGTTAAGTATGCAAAAAAACAGGTGGAGGACGTAGAATTTTATTGCGAAGATGCAGGACGTACCGACAATGTATATTTGGCACGTGTGGTTGAAGCTGTAATTAAAGCCGGCGCTACCGTTGTAAATATACCTGATACAACGGGTTACTGTTTGCCTTGGCAATATGGCGAAAAAATTAAATTCCTAATGGAAAATGTGAAAGGAGTACATAATGCCATTTTATCCACACATTGCCACAACGACCTTGGAATGGCTACTGCCAATACCATCGCAGGAGTTCAGAACGGAGCTCGACAGGTGGAAGTAACTATTAATGGAATTGGTGAACGCGCTGGCAATACATCGCTCGAAGAGATTGCAATGATATTGAAATGCCATAAAACAATGAATATCGAAACGCAGATTAATACACAAAAAATATATGGTATTAGTCGCATGGTTTCGGGCTTAATGAATATGCCCGTACAAGCTAATAAAGCTATTGTGGGTAGAAATGCTTTTGCGCATTCGTCTGGCATTCATCAAGATGGTGTGTTGAAAAACCGCGAAAGCTACGAAATTATGGACCCAACAGATGTTGGTATTGACAAAAATTCAATTGTATTAACTGCTCGAAGTGGACGTGCCGCATTGAAACATCGTTTGAGTATATTGGGTGTTAATGTCGAAGGCGAACCGTTAGATAAAATATACGAAGAGTTTTTGAAATTAGCTGATAAAAAGAAAGATATTAACGACGACGATGTGTTGGTTTTGGCTGGAAAAGGTCGCTCGGAAAAGCAACGTATCCAACTCGACTTTTTACAAGTAACTTCGGGCGTTGGCGTGCAAGCTGTTGCCAGTATTGGTTTAATTATTTCTGGCGAAAAATTTGAAGCGGCTGCTTCGGGCAATGGACCCGTAGATGCGGCTATTAAAGCTCTAAAAAAAATAATTAATCGCACCATGGTGTTGCAAGAGTTTACCATTCAGGCTATTAATAAAGGTAGCGACGATGTAGGCAAAGTGCACATGCAGGTTGAACATGCTGGTATTGTATATTATGGCTTTGGTGCAAATACAGATATTGTGGCTGCATCTGTGGAAGCTTATATCAATGCAATTAATCAGTTTGTGAAATAAAGACATCTGACAACTGACGACAGAAAAGAAAGAAGAGTTGAAGAGTTTTGAGGATTTGAGAATTTGGCAGGAAGCGAGAGTTTTTGCAAATCAGATATATGATTTAACTGAAAATATGAGAGATTTTGAATTCAAAGATCAAATTCAAAGAGCTGCTGTTTCTGTTATGAATAATATTGCGGAGGGTTTTGATTACGGCTCTGACGCAATGTTTATCAAGTACCTTGATATCTCTAAAGCAAGTTGTGGCGAAGTAAAAAGTATGTTATATCTTGCAGAAGATAGAAAGTATTGTGATTCAGAGAAAGCAAAAGAACTACGGGAAAAATCTAAGAGTATTTCTTCCAGATTAAACGCATTAATTAAATATCTAAAAAATAAAAATAAAGAATAATATAAAAAATGAAATGCGGATTCCAACTTCAATAAACAGAGTTCTTTTTCTGTTGTCTGTCGTCTGTTGTCCGCCGTCTACGAAGTATGAAAACATTATTTGATAAAATTTGGGATGCGCATGTCGTATCAACGGTCGAAAATGGACCGACACAGTTATATATCGACCGTCATTTTTGCCATGAGGTAACAAGCCCACAGGCTTTTAATGGACTTCGTGAGCGTGGGTTGAAAGTTTTTCGCCCCGAGCTAACAACTATGACTGCCGATCACAATACACCTACAATTGATCAGGATAAACCAGTTCAGGATCCTATCTCGCGGAATCAGTTGGATACTTTTGCTCGTAATGCAAGCGAATTTGATATGCCCTTGTTTTACCCACTCGGACATGCCAAAAATGGTGTTGTGCATATTATTGGTCCAGAAAATGGCTTTACACAACCGGGAATGACTATTGTTTGTGGTGATAGCCACACTTCTACACACGGTGCATTTGGAACTATTGCTTTCGGTATTGGTACCAGCGAAGTGGAAATGGTGTTGGCAACACAATGTATTTTGCAAACCCGCCCCAAAACTATGCGTATCACTTTTAATGGTAAATTTGGAGCTGGTGTAACTTCAAAAGATTTAGCACTTTTCATGATTTCCAAACTTACAACTGGTGGTGCTACAGGTTATTTTGTGGAATATGCTGGTGAAGCAATTCGTAATATGAGCATGGAAGAACGTATGACTGTTTGTAATCTTTCGATTGAAATGGGGGCGCGTGGTGGATTAATTGCACCCGACCAAACAACTTTTGATTACGTAAAAGGTCGTGAATTTGCTCCAAAAGGTGTGGCTTGGGACGAAACTTTAACTTATTGGCAAACATTAAAATCTGATGAAGGTGCTACTTTTGACAAAGAATTAGTATTTGAAGCCGCAGATATCCAACCAATGATTACTTACGGTACTAATCCTGGAATGGGTATGGGTATTACGGAGTCTATTCCTACTTTAGATTCTATCGAAGAAACAGGCCGCATATCCTTCCAAAAATCGTTGGATTATATGGGCTTCCAAGCTGGCGAAAAATTAGAAGGCAAATCCATTGACTTTGTGTTTTTAGGAAGCTGTACCAATGGTCGTATCGAAGATTTTCGTTTATTTGCAAATTATGTAAAGGGCAAAAAGAAAGCTGAAAACGTTACAGCATGGCTCGTACCGGGAAGCTGGATGGTGGAAAAGCAAATTCGTGAAGAAGGCTTGTTCGAAGTGTTAACTGAAGCAGGATTTTCTTTGCGTCAACCAGGTTGTTCGGCTTGTTTGGCAATGAACGATGACAAGGTTCCTGCCGGAAAATATGCCGTATCTACTTCGAATCGTAACTTCGAAGGTCGTCAAGGTCCGGGTGCTCGAACTATCTTGGCTGGTCCTTTGGTAGCTGCAGCAGCGGCAGTAACAGGTAAAATCACAGATCCACGTAATTAATAACAAAAAAACATGGAAAAATTCATTAAACTTACTTCAACAATTGTTCCTCTTCCTATCGAGAATGTAGATACCGACCAAATTATACCCGCACGCTTTTTGAAAGCGACAGACAAAAACGGTTTTGGTGCTAATCTTTTTGCCGATTGGCGTTACAATAAAGATGGTAGCCCAAAGACTGATTTCGTTCTAAACAATCCTATATATAGTGGATCAATATTAGTAGCTGGTAAAAACTTTGGTTCAGGTTCGAGTCGCGAACATGCTGCGTGGGCTATCGATGGCTACGGATTTAAAGTAGTTGTATCGAGCTTTTTTGCCGATATTTTTCAAAATAATGCACTAAACAACGGCGTTTTACCCGTGGTTGTTTCAAATGAGTTTTTAGCTGAAATTTTTGCCTCTGTAGTTACAAATGCAAAATTGACTCTAACTGTTGATCTTGAAAATCAAACTATTACAAATGACTCTACTGGAAAATTTGAATCTTTTGCCATTAATACATACAAAAAAGAATGTTTATTAAATGGATTGGATGACATTGATTATCTATTGAGTAAAAAGGATTTGATAGAGGCTTACGAATCTGCAAGATAAGATGTTAGAAATAATGGATACCACACTCCGCGATGGTGAACAGACATCGGGAGTTTCGTTTGCTGGCCAGGAAAAATTAAGCATTGCTCGATTGTTGATTGAAGATTTGGGTGTCGACCGCATCGAAATTGCTTCAGCGCGTGTTTCTGAAGGCGAATTTAAGTCGGTAAGCAAAGTAGCTGAGTGGGCGCGCGATCATGGGCATCTTCGCAAAATTGAAGTGCTCGGTTTTGTCGATGACCGAAATTCGCTCAATTGGATAAACGATGCAGGTTGCAAAGTGATTAATTTACTTTGCAAAGGTTCTGAAAATCACTGTTTAAATCAATTAAAAAAAACTCCCGATGAACATTTAGCTGATATTAAAAATGTATTGGCTAATGCTCGCGAAATGGATATTGATGTAAATATCTATTTAGAAGATTGGTCGAATGGAATGCGTAATTCGATGGAATATGTGTTTTATATGATTGATAATTTGAAAGATGAGACGATAAAGCGCTTTATGTTGCCCGATACACTTGGTGTACTTTATCCTACCGAAACTGGTAAGTTTTGCATGATTATGTTGGAGCGTTATCCAAATTTACATTTCGACTTTCATGCGCACAACGATTACGACCTTGCAGTGGCTAATGTAATGGAGTCGGTGCGAGTAGGCATTCATGGAATACATGTAACTATTAATGGTTTGGGCGAACGAGCTGGTAATGCACCGCTTTCGAGTGTGATTCCTGTACTTCACGATCAATTGAAAATTAGAACAAGAATTGATGAGTCGAAAATAAATTCGGTTAGTCGCTTAGTTGAGTCGTATGCAGGCATTCGTATACCTGCCAATAAACCTGTTATTGGAGATTATGTTTTTACACAAGTTGCTGGTATTCATGCCGATGGAGACAATAAAAAGAATCTTTATTTTAATGATTTATTGCCCGAACGCTTTGGCCGTGAGCGGTTGTATGCTTTAGGAAAAAACTCAGGAAAAGCAAGTATATTGAAAAATTTGGAGAAACTGGGCATTGAACTCGACGAAGAGTTGATGAAGAAAGTTACCAAACGAGTTATTGAATTAGGTGATAAAAAAGAATTAATTTCACTCGACGAATTGCCATATATTGTTTCGGATGTTGTGAATAACGACGAAGAAAATAAGGTAATACGAGTTTTAAATTATTCATTAACTGTATCGAAGGGTTTGCGTCCAATGGCAAGCGTCAAAGTAGAAATTAACGGTGATGTTTACGAAGAAACGGCTTCTGGCGATGGTCAATATCATGCCCTATCAAAAGCATTATATAAAATGTATAAAAAATTAAACAAGCCAACGCCCGAGTTGTTAGATTATCAGGTTGTTATACCTCCTGGTGGGAAAACAGATGCCATAGTACAAGTTATTGCCACTTGGAAATATGGCGAGAAGGTATTTAAAACCCGTGGATTGGATGGTGATCAAACAGTTTCGGCACTTAAAGCAACCGAAAAAATGTTGAATATTATTGAAGCACAAGCATAGAGAAATAAATTTAAACACGAATAAATAGAAAAAAAACAATGGGTAAATCATTGAAAATTGCTGTTTTACCGGGCGACGGTATTGGTCCCGAAATTATAGAACAGGCGTTAAATGTTGTAAAAACTGTCTGTAATAAATTTGGACATGAATTAAGTTACGAGTATGCTATTGTGGGTGCATGTGCCATTGATGAAGTTGGAGAACCTTATCCAAAAGCTACTCATGAGCTTTGTATGAAATCGGATGCTGTCCTTTTTGGCGCTATTGGCGATCCCAAATACGATAATAATCCTTCAGCAAAAGTTCGTCCGGAGCAAGGTTTGCTTAAAATGCGCAAAGATTTAGGACTATATGCGAATATTCGTCCCGTAACAACTTTTCCATCTTTGATTCACAAGTCCCCTTTGCGTGCCGAATTAATAGATGGTGCTGATTTTATGTGCATTCGTGAATTAACAGGTGGTATGTATTTTGGTCGTCCGCAAGGACGCGCTGAAGATGGAAATACGGCTTACGATACCTGCGTATATACACGCGAGGAGGTGGAGCGCATTCTTCATTTAGCATACAAATATGCTGGTCAACGAAATAAAAAAGTAACTATTGTAGATAAAGCTAATGTATTGGCTACCTCGCGCTTGTGGCGTCAAATTGGACAAGAAATTGCAGCTCAATATCCTGATATTGAAACTGAATTTATGTTTGTGGACAATGCTGCTATGCGTATAATCCAATGGCCAAAAAGTTTTGATGTGTTGGTTACAGAAAATCTTTTTGGAGATATTTTGACCGACGAAGCTTCGGTAATTACTGGCTCGTTGGGAATGCTTCCTTCGGCTTCGGTTGGTATTCATACTTCAGTTTTTGAACCAATTCACGGTTCGTATCCGCAAGCTGCAGGCAAAAATATTGCTAACCCATTGGCAACTATTCTTTCAGCAGCATTAATGTTCGAATATGCTTTTGGTATGATGGAAGAAGGTTCACTTATTCGTCAAGCTGTTACTGCAAGTATGGATTCCAATGTAGTTACCGAAGATATTGCCGACAATACAAAAGCATTTTCCACATCTGAAGTTGGAGAATGGATTGTAAAGTGGATTGAAAATAAATAAAAGATTTTGCTTTGAAAATTACAATCCTCGTTGCTTATAGTAACGAGGATTTTTTATTCTGTGTTGATATAGTTGAAATTACATGCCAATTTTTAAACGGTATTTAGCAGGTGGAATTCCTGTTTGCGATTTGAATACTTTCGAAAAATGATGTCGGTCATAAAAACCACATTCTAATGCTATATCTTCAATTTCTTTATTGGAATGATGCAATGTCATGATGGCATGTTCAATTCGACGTTGTTGAATAAATTTTTGAACCGAACATTGCATGGACTGACGAAATAATCGGGCAAAAGAATTTGTCGCAAGGTTCGAAACTTTACTTAAAAGTTCATTCGATAAATCGTTTGCAATGTTTTTGTCGATATACGAAATTACTTTCAAAATCCGCTTATCGATTATTGGGAAATGCCAAAGTTTATCCGAGGTGTTTTGTAAAGCATACATTATAAGGCTGTTAATTTTAAAATTTGAATGGATATTTATGATGTTTAATTGTTCCAAACGATTCGTTTTCACACTGTTTACTAATTGTTGCCAATACGAGTTCAATTCAATTTCGTAAATGTCAGGTTTTATTTTATCATACGGATAACCTAAATTGAAGTGTACAAAAAGTTGATCGCACATACCTTCTGTTTTCAAAATATCTACTTCGGCAGCAGAAGTAATTATTTTACCCATAATACTTTCAGGCTGCTCTTCTTTTTTTCTTTTTATAAAAGTTGAAAATGAAGTGTT
Source organism: Porphyromonas cangingivalis (assembly GCA_945902955.1). Taxonomy (GTDB): domain Bacteria; phylum Bacteroidota; class Bacteroidia; order Bacteroidales; family Paludibacteraceae; genus Paludibacter. The sequence goes on along the minus strand of CAMDNO010000108.1, from coordinate 114 downwards.
TGGAGGGATAATAATTAATTTATCGTTCGTTAATTCGTATTCTTTGTTTTTAAATGCCACAAACGAACCGCCGGTATAACTATGGTATAACCGCCAAAATGGGAACGACATGTT
>CAMDNO010000107.1 GCA_945902955.1 Porphyromonas cangingivalis | reverse complement strand
ATTTTTGCTCAACAATGTTGGCAACAATAAGGCATACTGTGAATAGCATACCAGCCACCATAAAGGCGACGGAGACTTGTTTTTTCATTACTTCTTGTTTTTTACGTGGTATTCAAGCACACGTTTTGCAGCAACTTACCGCAAAAGCGACTGCAAAGATAGGAATTTTTTTTTGGAAAAATCTTATTTCAGCGAATTCCAGCCTTGTGCTTTGAGCGAAATTTCTTCGCCTTCGCGCCCTACGAGATTGAGCCCGAGTTCGGGTTTGGTAATATGTCCAACTATGCCAACATTGTCGAGCGCCAGTATTTTATCGTAATCTTCGATGCTTGCAGTAAAAAGTAATTCGTAATCTTCGCCACCATTAAGTGCAGCAGTTACTATACTCATATTGAGCTCTTCGGCCATTACAACTGCCTGATAATTAATAGGTATTTTGTCTTCGTACACACGGCATCCTACATTGCTTTGTGTACAAATGTGGATAAGTTCCGACGAAAGTCCGTCCGAAATATCCATCATCGATGTTGGCACTATTCCTTTTTCGGCTAACGCTTGAATCACATCTTTGCGGGCTTCGGGTTTTAACTGACGTTGTAAAATATAATCTTTATCTTCGAAATCGGGTTGAGCTTCGCTATTTGCCGAAAATACAATCTTTTCACGTTCAAGCAGTTGCAAGCCCATATAAGCCGAGCCCAAATCGCCCGTTACACAAATCAAATCGTTTGCTTTGGCTCCATTGCGATACACAATTTTATCTTTTTCAGCTTCGCCAATGCAAGTGATGCTAATGGCCAAACCCGTGAGCGATGCCGAAGTGTCGCCACCAATTAAATCTACGCCATACACTTTGCAAGCCAATTCCAATCCCGCATACAGTTCTTCCAAATCTTCTACCGAAAAGCGTTTGGAAACGCCCAGCGAAACAGTAATTTGTTTGGGTTGCCCATTCATGGCATAAATATCCGAAAAATTTACCACAGCAGCCTTGTAACCCAAATGTTTGAGCGGCACATAAACCAAATCGAAATGCACGCCTTCGAGCAACAAATCGGTGGTTACGAGTATCTGTTTGTCCTTGTAATCGAGCACAGCGGCATCGTCGCCAACACCTTTGAGCGTCGAATCGTTTTGTATTTTAAACTTATCGGTTAAATGTTTTATTAAACCAAATTCGCCATATTCTGCTATTTCTGTTCGTTGCATTCTTTTTGTTATTTTGGCTTTGCCGTTATCCCGTTTTGGCGGGGTGTCCGCTTCGCTACCATTTGCTTCGCGTTATTATGGTTATTTTCCTACGGCGTTATTAATTGTTATTAGTAAAGACTTTTGACCTTTGACTTTCGGTCGTCCGTCGTCTGTTGTCCGTTGTCTATAGTCCGTCGTCCATCTTCAACATTGTGGTATTTTATCGATGCGTCCTTGATGTCTACCTCCTTCAAAATCGGTTTCGAAAAACACATCTACCATTTTTAAAGCTTGTTGTTGTGTAACAAAACGAGCTGGCATTGACAGCACATTTGCATTATTGTGCTGGCGAGCCAAAGCAGCTATTTCTTCGTTCCAGCACAGTGCTGCTCGTATTCCTTGATGTTTGTTTACCGTCATGCTAATACCATTTCCACTTCCGCAGATGGAGATTCCAAAATCAAACTCTCCATTTTCCACTGCCGAAGCCATTGGATGTGCAAAATCGGCATAATCGCAACTTTCGGTCGAATTCGTTCCAAAATCTTTGAATGATTTTGCATTTTTTGATTGTAAGTGCTCAATCACTATTTTTTTCAATTCAAAACCGGCATGGTCGGCACAAATAGCAATATTCAATTCATCAATTTTTTTCATATATGATTATTTAAAGCTGTTTTATTTTTTCCCTTTAGAGTTTATCCGTCAACTGTCGGAGGTTAGGGGCATTTAAGCAAACATTTCCACGTCGTCGGCACTAATCGTTAGTCCGCCAAGAATTATCAAACGCTCTACAACATTGCGTAGCTCGCGTATATTTCCTGTCCACGAACGAATTTGAAGTTTTTCGATTGCCGAGGGCTCAAATTTTTTGAGCTGCGTACCTTGTTCGCTGCAAATTAATTCGCTGAAATGGCTAATTAACAGTGGTATATCTTCTTTTCGGTCGTCTAATGATGGCACATGAATTGGAATAACATTTAAGCGGTGAAATAAATCTTCGCGAAAATTTCCGATTTCAATTTCTTTTTTCAAGTTTTTGTTGGTAGCAGCGAGCACGCGCACATTTACTTTTATACTTTTGTCGCTACCGACGCGTGTCAGTTCGCTTTCCTGAAGCACTCGTAATACTTTTGTTTGTGCCGAAAGACTCATGTCGCCAATTTCGTCTAAGAATATTGTTCCCGAATCGGCTTGTTCAAATTTTCCAATACGCTGTTTTATGGCCGAAGTAAAAGAACCTTTTTCGTGTCCAAACAATTCACTTTCAATCAATTCGGAAGGAATAGCCGCACAATTCACTTCTACAAAAGGCGCATTCACACGATTGCTTTTTTCGTAAAGTAAGCGCGCTACCACTTCTTTCCCAGTTCCATTTTCACCTGTAATTAGTACCCTTGCATCGGTTGGTGCAACACGCTCAATCATCAAACGTACTTTTTCGAGCGGGGCAGAAGATCCAATCATTAAGTGGCGTTTGGCTATTTTCTTTTTCAGATTTTTTGTTTCAACAACCAAACTGTTTTTGTCCAAAGCATTCCGAATGGTTATTAAGAGGCGATTGAGGTCGATGGGTTTTTCGATAAAATCGAACGCTCCTTTTTTGATACATTCTACAGCCGTATCGATATTTCCATGTCCCGAAATCATAACCACCGGTGCTTCTACTTCTTGCTCTTTAAGGGCGGTAAGTAGTTCAATACCATCCATTTCGGGCATTTTAATATCCGAAAATATAACATCGAAGGGAGCAGAAAGCGCTGCTTCGAGTCCTAACTTTCCGTTTTCGGCCAACATCACTTGATGTTTTTCGAATTCGAGAATGTCTTTCATCGTGTTGCGAATACTTCGCTCATCGTCGATAATCAGAATTTTTGCCATAAATATTTTGACTATTGCTTTTCTTATCTTCTTATTTTATCCACTGCAATTCCGTATACATCAACACCTTCTAGAAAATACGATACATTTCCAGTTGGCATATTCAAGTCGTTTGTTACTAATGATATCATTTTTACACCCGAATTTGAAGTTGTATTTCGTTGGCTATTTGTAGTTTTAGTTGCTTTGCGAACCGAAGCTGCACCAGCCGACTGTGGTGCACGATAAGCCCAATACAAGCGATTCGATTCGTTATCAACCGCTATTCCTGTGATATACAACGACGCATCATCCATTGGAGCCGCTTCAATTAGTCTTGGATTGGCACCGTTGAGGTTCGAAACCCATAATCCCACTTTATCGGCAGGTGCAGTTACCGAAAAATAAATTTTAGCATGTATTTCGTCGAACACAAAAGCGCGAATAGCAAAATCGGTGAGAATAGCCCCTAAAGTTGGTATTGGTGTGCTCGAAGTGGCATTGGCAGTTAAAATATCGGTTGGTAAAAATCGGTAAATGCCACGCCCTGTTTCTCCGCCTTTAGCCCAATAATAGGCATTGTCGTAAAAGCGAATTCCACCGCTAAATTGATTCGCTGACAGTCCTTTCCCAAAATATCCAAGTCGGTCGGTTTTTACTTTGTAATACTCCGAAGCTGTTTGGGCATCAATGCTTCCTTTCCAATCAAAATTTCCAATTGTTTTCGATAGTGGCGAGCTATATACAAATTCGCTGTAATCGGTCCAGTAAATATTTTCATTGTCGGCATAACCGTTATAAAAGCCAAAATGGGAGCTTGTATTTCGATTATTAGCAATTTCTGTTGCTACAAAATTATTCAAATCTACAACTTTAATGCTGCCATCACCGCTTGTGTCGGTTTCCCAATTCGATTTATAGGATACCGAACTACCAGCATCGAAAATGTACAATTTATCGGCCACGGTGCTCAAATTAAATGGATGTTTGCCAGCCGAAACAGGCAATTCGGTAGCTTCTTCCATGCCATTTATAAAAATGCGTTTGCGCAGAATGTTACCATCTTTTTTTGCCATAAGCAAGCTTTTAGCTTTGTAATTGTGTATAAAAAATTTGTTGCTAACGTTGTAAATCGAATCACCTACCGTTACTTTTAGTTTAACTTCTTCGTCTAAATTAAATTTATTGAAAAAAGCAGTTACAGTTGCAGTTGTTGATTTGTTATCAGTTATTGCCGTACTTGTTGCATTGTCCGAAAATGTCCATTCGTAGGTAATGGTGGCGCCGGTTGGGTTGTAAATGAGCGCACTAAAGGTTACATCTTGAAAAAACTTAACAGAATCAACATTGGCAATAATTGTTGGAATACTGTCGTAAACGGTTATATTCATACTTTTTACATCGTTTTTGCTCGAGTCTACTTTTAGCGTTACTGTATAAATACCTGCTTTGCGATAAATGTGTGTTGGGTTTTGTGCCACACTTGTTCCATCGTCGCCAAAATTCCAATCCCACCTTTTTGCTTTCCAGTCGGCATCGCCGGTAGTAAGGTTTGTAAAGGTTATAGTTTGTCCACATTTGGGTATGGCGGGCGAAAAACTAAAGTCGGGTACAATATGGTCGCTGCATCCAACCAACAAAAAGCTCATTACGACAAAAAAAAGTCCAGTTAATTTCATATTTTTATAAAAATGTACAAGTGAATAAATAAGAGTGCAAATATACACATTTCCATTGGGTGAAAAATGTTAATATTTAAAATTTCAATTGTCTGATTTCAAGCAGTCTTCAAATGCATCAGGATCGTTCATTGGCTCTATGTGTATAAATATATCGGAATAGGGAAGTAGCAGTTTTAGTTCTATTTCAATTTGCTTGGTAATGTCGTGGGCTTTATTTACCGTAAAATCGCCCGGAAATAGCAAATGAAAGGTGATAAACTGCTTTGATGAAGCGCGACGGGTATAAAGAGCATGATAATCAATTTCTTCCGATTTATAACGGTCGAGCACTTCCCGAATGAGAACCATCTCTTTTTCCGAAAGTCGCGAATCCATTAATCCATCCATCGACCGGATAATCAACTTAATACCTGTATAAACAATACTTATAGCGACCAGAATAGCCATAATCGGGTCCAGAAATTGCCAGCCTGTAAGTTTAACCAAAAATATACCGGCAATAATACCCACCGTTGTCCATACGTCGGTCATTAAATGATGCGCATCCGCTTCGATAGTTATGGAATTGTGTTTTTTGCTGTAATACAGCAATATACGCGAAGTAATAAAATTGATAGCGGTAGCTGCAACCGACAATAACATTCCAAAATCTAAAGACTCCAACGGTTGTGGATGGTACATGCGGTTAATAGCGGCGTAGGCAATGCCAAACGCAGCAATAACAATCAAAACACCTTCGGCCAGGCTCGAAAAGTATTCGGCTTTATCGTGTCCGAACGGATGCTCTTTATCGGCAGGGCGGGCAGCAACCGTAAGCGAATAGAAAGCTACAATTCCGGCCAGCAAGTTAATTCCCGATTCCAGCGCATCGGACATAAAACCAACCGAACCAGTCAGCAAAAAAGCAAACCATTTTAGACCGATTGTAAGCACCGAAGCCGCAATCGAAATCCACATTATGGAAGCAATAGATTTTCGCATGATATTTTAGTTTATAAAGTTATAAGGTTTGTAAAGTTTATAAAGTTCAGATAATCTTGATTTTATCATCACATCACCACATCATCACCCCCGATAGTTATCGGGGCACATCAACTCATCTCTTCTTTTTAAAAAACTCCTTTACCAACCTGCTGCATTCTTCTTCCAACACACCCGAAACAACTTCAGTTTTGGGATGTAATGCTTGCGGTGCAAATCGTGCAAAACCGCGTTTTTCGTCAGCAGCGCCGTAAACAATGCGCGTTATTTGCGCCCAACCCAATGCCCCGGCACACATCACGCAGGGTTCAACAGTTACATAAAGTGTACAATCTACCAAATATTTGCCGCCCAAAAAACCGGCAGCAGCCGTTATGGCTTGCATTTCGGCATGAGCAGTAACATCCGTGAGCGTTTCGGTCAGATTATGCCCACGTGCAATAATTCGCCCCTGACAAACAATCACAGCACCAATAGGCACTTCGTCGCGCTCACCAGCCTTTTGAGCTTCGATGAGCGCCTGCCGCATAAAATGCACATCGGGATTGGTGTCTTTCGTATCGTTTTCGGAATAATAATGTATTGGCATTATTGATGTTTTAATAGTTCATTTAATTTCCATGCTTGCACATGCAGTATACCATTGCGCGAAGGTAATTCAAGTTCATCTAAGGTTACCACATATTTTTCGTAATTATCTTTTATTGTGTCAAATGCTCCATATTCTCGTTCGATTGTTACGTCGTCAACTAATAAATAAGCGACTTGAAAATATAGTATTTTATCATTTTTTATAGCCACAAAGTCAATTTCTGCATTTCTCATTGCTCCTGTGTAAACTTCAAATCCAGCTTGACGCAATTGTAGATAAACTGCATTTTCGAGCAAATAACCAGAGCCATAAGCATATCCTGCATACAAATAATTTTTATATGCCAAATCATTTGAATAGTATTTACAACTGCCTGATAAAATTTCTTTTCCGCTAATCGAGTATCTATCAGCACGATGCATTAGATATGTATGCTCAATATAGCCAATATAAGTAGCGACTGTTTCGTAATTCGTTTTACGATTTTTCGATTTAAAATAATTTACAATGTTAGTTATCGAAATTAGATTGGATGCATTATTTACCAAAAAGGCAAATAAATCTTCGAGCAATTTGGCATCCTTAATATTATATCGTTGCACAATATCGCGGAGCAATACGGTATCTTTTATTGCCGAAATATAATACCTTTTTAATTCATTATCAGCTAAATGAAATAACTCAGGCAAACCTCCTGTTTGTAAAAATTCGGTATATGATTGTTTTGAAGGGGCTTTATTCAAAAATCCACAAAATTCGGAATAACTGAAGGGAAATATCTGTAAAGTTACATATCTACCCGATAATAAAGTTGCTAATTCGCCCGATAGCAATTGAGAGTTTGAACCCGAAATGTAAATCTCATAGCTATCTACTGTATTTTGCGACAAAGAGTTGATAATTTTTTCCCAACCGCTTATATTCTGAATTTCATCAATAAAAATGTATTTCTTGCCTTGTGGGTTTAATTCAATTTCGTAAGTTGAAATAAGTTCATCAAGCTGCATATAATCAGTCAAGTAATCAAACTCCACATATTCTTTATTGATATAAAGTGTATTTTCAGGTGGTACTCCATTTTTAATTAACTGGTGTAAAACCTGTTTAAGTATAAAGCTTTTCCCGGAACGTCGCTGACCTACAAGTACTTTTATAAGCCTATTGCCCGAAAAACGAACTAATTTGTTCAAATAATCAGTTCGCTCGTAGCCAAGTTCAATACTGTTTTGAAACCAAAAATTATATTTCTGGATTATTGAAATTATTTTGGACATAATTGAAATTTTCGACAAATATACAACATTTTCAAATACAACCAAAATAATTGAATAAAATGCATTATTTTAAAATATAATCGAAAAAATGACAAATAATACATTATTTTCAAATACACTTGAATTTATTGTTAGCCTTTTATCAGTCTTGATTCTTGGCTCTATTGTCTTTTCAGTATTTTTCCATTAAAAACAAATATTCGTGGTATTTACCGTCGCTGTTAATCCATTCGTTAGTCCATCGCATATTGCCCATTACATTTTTTTTGTAGTCTATTTCTATGGCTTTCAGCAATTTACCGGAACCGGTTATTATATCATTCAACTCGCCTTTTGTAGCTTTTCCGCCCGAACTGTACGAGAGTAAAATATAATGAGATTTTGTTTTTCGGATTAAATCATCCAACGCTTTCATAGCTATAAAATGCCCATCGCTATCTTTCCTAAATTCTTCGAAAATAGAACCCTGAACGCCATCGCGCGAGTCTTCGCGGCGATTGGCTTTTCCAAAAATATCGGGTTTATCGTTCTGAATTACAGTTGTCCAGATATGGTAATACGAGTTATAGCGCACTCGGCTTGGTGGCATTTTCTCGTTGTTAGAGCCATAAGGTGGGTCGAAATACACAAAATCGTATTCGTTTTTCGAAATGGTATCAAAAATATCTGCTTTAATTACAGTGTTTTTTCCATTGTGTGTAAACCGTTTGGGTAGTTCAAGCTTCAAATCATTGTAGGAGCGAGGCGACCAATCCGAAAGATATGCCACAAAATGCCCCAATGTGCTATCTACTTTATCCAACGCCAGCATCAAACTGGTCAGCAATACACATTTATCCACCCAAGCCAAATTCAGATTATCAATTTCGTCGCGAATAGCATCTAATTTACGTGAATTTTTTGCTTGAAACGGTCGTTTTATAGCAGCTTCTTCGCCCCCGTAATGTTCAGTAAACCAACCATCGTAACCTTTTAACCCGTTCAAATGGTCAAGAATTTCTTTGTAAAAACTATCCGGTTTTTCCGATTTCAAATAACAAGTTGCAAAAACTTCCGACCATGCCGATACATCGTTTGCCGTAGTGCTGTAAGCTCGCTGAGCAAAAGCTTGTGCCACTCGCGTTGATCCACTAAAGCCATCCAAAACCGTGCGCACATCGCCCAGGTCCGCCAATATTTCCATAATGTACGGAATTATTTTCAGCTTGGAACCGGCGTATTTTACGCCTTGAGTTTGAATAATGGAGCTTGGATTCATTCGAATTTTGCAATTTCGGCTTTGATAAAATTAATCAGCTTTTCTTTGCTTGGAAGTTCCAACAGGTATTTTGAGATAAAAATATCCTTATCGCTATCAGCAGTAGCGAATTCAACCAGTGCATTGTCTTTATCTGTTACCAATAAAATTCCAACAGGTGGATTATCATCGGCACGCATCACCTCTTTTTTGTAATAATTTACGTAGGTTTTTAATTGTCCGTAGTGTTCGTGCGAGAATTCATCAATTTTTAAATCGATAAGGACATGACATTTCAAAATACGGTGGTAAAAAACTAAATCGCAAAAATAATATTTGCTACCAATAAGAATTCGTTTCTGTCGCGCTTCAAAGCAAAAACCATGTCCCATTTCCAAAATAAACTCCTGCAAATGTTCTATTATAGCTTGTTCAACATCAGACTCATATACAACATCTTTCGACTTTAAACCCAAAAACTCGAAAGTAAAAGGTGATTTTATAGCGCTGATTATTGTTTCTTTTTCTGCTTTTTGCTGCACCTCTGCACTTAATTTCTCAGGAAGTTTACTTAATCCGGAACGCTCGTAGTAAAGTGATTTTATTTGGCGGTTTAACTCACGAACACTCCATGTGCCTTTAATACATTCCATTTCGTAAAATAGGCGTTTAATTTGGTCTTCGATGGGGAGTAAAAGAGTGAAATGAGAAAAAGACAATCTACGAATTAATTTATCAGATGGTATCAAAGGTAATTTGGCAGACAGCGTCTGCCCAATTGATGAGTCATTGCTTTTCAATTGGGCAATCGCTGATTGCCCGATTACTGAAACCTCATTTTTCAATTCTGCAGACACTGTCTGCAGAATTCCAATATTCTCATAATCTGGAAGTTGTAAATATTTACGAATGTAATCTGACAACTGTGGATACGATGTAAAGAATTTGCGAAAAAGATTTAAATTTCGAAACGAAAACCCATCTTCATTCAACTTATCAGCCAAGTTTTGCAATAATTTTTCACCATATTTTGCACGATCTTCGCCTTTTTGCTCAAATTCGACAATATAAAAACCTATCAACCAATTGCGAATGGTTAAATTTGTATTCAAGGCAACCAATGCACTTTGCTGCATTATTTGCGCCGTTTGCTGAATCTGTGTAACTAAATCGACTAAATTCATAATGAACAGAACAAGTTAGGTATTCAAAAAAATGGTAAATTGTAAATTAAAAAATAGTAACTGGATTTACACATCCTCTTCCACCACCAAATTATCAATAATAAACATCTGACGTTCCGAAGTATTTTTGCCCATATAAAATGAAAGCAAATCGTGTACGGCATCTTCTTTTTTGAGTGTTACCCGATCCAAACGAATATCTTGGCCAATAAAATGCTTAAACTCATCAGGCGAAATCTCTCCCAAACCTTTAAATCGTGTTATTTCGGGATTAGTGCCCAGTTTTGCCATTGCCGCTAAGCGTTCTTCATCGGAATAACAATAAACAGTTTCCTTTTTATTACGCACACGGAAAAGTGGCGTTTGAAGAATATAAACGTGCCCTTTTTTGATTAAATCGGGGAAAAATTGCAGAAAAAAGGTGATAAGCAGCAAACGAATATGCATTCCATCCACGTCGGCATCGGTGGCTACAATTACTTTGTTGTAGCGTAAAGCTTCTATGCCATCCTCAATATTCAATGCAGCTTGCAGTAGATTAAATTCTTCGTTTTCGTAAACGATTTTTTTTGTAAGTCCATAACTATTGAGCGGTTTACCACGCAAACTAAACACAGCCTGTGTGTTTACATCGCGACTTTTGGTAATAGAACCACTTGCTGAATCGCCCTCAGTAATAAAAATGCAGGAATTTTGGATAGCCGTATTTTTCGCTTCATCTTTAGTGGGTGTATCGTTGTAGTGCGTACGGCAATCGCGTAATTTTTTATTGTGCAAATTCACTTTTTTTGCACGTTCGCGCGCCAATTTGGTAACACCGGCAATGGCCTTACGCTCCTTTTCCGAATCCTGAATTTTCTGCAACATGGTGGCCGAAGTGTCGGGATTACGGTGCAGGAAATTATCGAGTTCTTTTTTCAAAAAATCAGAAATAAACTTATTCACCGAAAGTCCGCCGGTAGGCGACATGTCGCGTGAGCCCAATTTGGTTTTGGTCTGGCTTTCGAAAACCGGCTCTTCCACACTGATAGCCACAGCGGCAATAATACCGTTGCGAATATCGGTAACTTCCTGATTTTTATTGTAAAACTCTTTGATGGTTCGTGCCACTGCTTCGCGAAAAGCGCTTTGGTGCGTACCGCCCTGAGTGGTATGCTGCCCGTTCACAAACGAATAATACTCTTCGCCGTATTGGTCGCTGTGCGTAAATGCAATTTCAATATCCTCGCCCTTGAGGTGAACAATTGGATACAGAGGTTCGGAGGTCATATTCTCATTTAGCAAATCGAGTAATCCGTTTTTCGATAGAATCTTTTTTCCGTTGAAATTTATCGAAAGTCCTGTATTGAGGTACGCAAAATTGCGCAACATGGTTTCGATATACTCTTCTTTGTACACATAATCGTTAAAAAGTTTATTGTCGGGCACAAAGTAAATATAAGTTCCACGTTCCGAAGCCGAATCTTCCATTATCCCGCTGTCTTCCACCAATTTGCCTTCCAAGAATTCTGCTCTGCGCGATTTTCCTTCACGAAAACTTTGAACAATAAATGTAGCCGAAAGTGCATTTACAGCTTTCGTACCAACGCCATTTAGTCCAACCGATTTTTTAAACGCTTTGGAGTCGTATTTACCACCGGTATTCATAACCGACACAGCATCAATCATTTTACCCAACGGAATACCACGTCCATGGTCGCGCACTTCTACATGACCATCTTTTACCTTCACGTCAACCGCCCGACCTTCGCCCATGCGATATTCGTCGATGCAGTTATCTAAAACTTCTTTGAGTAGCACGTAAATTCCATCGTCGGAATGTGTTCCATCGCCTAATTTTCCAATATACATTCCGGGGCGGCGGCGCACATGCTCTAATCCTTCGAGCGTAATAATATTGCTATCGCCGTAATCAACTGATTGTGTGATAATTTGTTCTTCCATGAATCATTTATTTAAAAACGAATACAAAGATATAACTTTTGAAGCAAAATATTTTATAATTACAAACTTTAAAAATTGCTCTTCGAAAATTCGTGTGCAAGTCGGTTTCTGTGAAGTTTGGACAATATTATTTGTAAAAATAAAAGTTCAGTGACAAAAAACCACTAATGAGTGACACATTTACCCTCTCTGATGAATTTGTTTTTTATTATACGTTGTGCATTCTACTTTTGCTCTCCTAATTTAAAAACTACTCAAATGAAACTAAAAACTTCCAAAGTAATTGCTATTCATCAATTGAACCTGATACTATTTATTTCCATTTTATCTTTCAGTTGCACAACTGAAGAATTAGTAATTGTAGCACGTGAAGCAGCCTCAGTAGGCAGTTATCCAATTGTGGGTACAAGTCAAACCCTGTCGTGGGACAGTGCCGGCAACATTATTACTCCAGTTTTGGGAGAAGCATTTTACGGTCAAGATGCTCAATATGTGCATACAACTCCAGTTTACACCAAAAGCAGTGATGGACTAACCGTTAAAGACGAAGTAACTGGTTTAACTTGGCAAAAAAGCTATGATAGTGGAACTTATTACTGGTCTGGTACTCAAAGTGTAATCAGTAGTCTGAACAAAGAAAATTACGGTGGATACAACGATTGGCGATTGCCAACCATTAAGGAGCTATACTCTTTGTGGGATGTAAGTGTGGGATGGCCCTATATTGATACTGATTATTTTGACATTACATATACTGATGAACAAGAACTTAGTCATGCAATATTCTGGAGTAGCGACAAATATACTGGAGTATTGGGCAATGTGAGTTCAACGATGGAAACGCCTGGCTCAGAATTGGCCTTTGGTGTGAATTTTGGCACCGGACATATAAAATCCTATAGTATCAGCGTAGGTCCAAAACACTTTGTTCGTTGTGTGCGCGGCAATCTTTCGTATGGCGTAAATTTATTTCAAAACAACAACGATGGTACAATTTCCGATTTGGCTACCGGCTTAATGTGGCAACAAGCCGATAACGGTTCGGGCATGAATTGGGAACATGCTTTGGCTTATGCTCAAACGCAAAACAAAGCCAATTATTTGGGTCACAACGATTGGCGATTGCCCAATACAAAAGAACTTCAAAGTTTGGTGGATTACACGCGCTCGCCTTATGCCACCAACGCTGCCAATGTTGGACCAGCTATAAATGTACTGTTCAGTTGTACAGGTATTCTAAACGATGGTGGAAAGGCTGACTATCCTTATTATTGGACAAGTACTTCGGCTATGTCAATGGCAAATGGGTCTTATCCTTCGGCATGGTATGTGGCTTTTGGTCAGGCTGAAGATGGATTTGGAGAAAACCTTCACGGTGCTGGCGCAGTGCGCTTCGACAAAAAGGTGGTAGGAACTGGCGAAGGAGAAGAACGTGTATTGAATTTTGTACGATTGGTGAGAAATATTAAATAAAGCAACAAACATGAAACACCCATGGCCTAATATCCCGATAATTATCGGGATTAGGACAAACAAACGGATGATTATAAAATAATAAAAATTCAAAGCATCTGTCTTATTCCCCCTTTAGGGGGTTAGGGGGCAGGTATATAATTCACAAACATGAAAACAAACCTATTAATAATCTCGCTTTTATTATCCCAACTCACTTTTGCTCAAAACAATAAGCAAAACATTCGAGGCGTTATCACGGATAAACTTTCGCAAGTTACACTGCCCGGTGCTACTGTTCAAATAGTTGGTAAAGAAGGCAATAAAGGAGCTTCTGCAGATGCCAATGGGAACTATACGTTGGCAGATGTTTCGCCCGACAGATACGAAATTAAAGTTTCTTTTGTGGGCTACAAAGATGTGGTGATTCCGAACGTGGTGGTGATTTCAGGAAAAGAAACCATTTTGGATATTACGATGGAAGAGAATTTAAGACAGCTCAATGAAGTGGTGGTTACTGCCAATACCAAAGATAAAGCTATCAATAACTTAGCACCCATCAGTGCGCGTATGTTTTCGGTGGAAGAGGTGAACAGGTATGCTGGAGGACGAAGTGACCCTGCACGTTTGGCGGCCAATTTTGCCGGCGTGAGTGCACCCGATGACAGCCGAAATGACATTGTGATTCGTGGTAATTCGCCGGTGGGTGTTTTGTGGCGGATAGATGGAATGAACGTAACAAACCCGAATCATTTTGCATCGGTTGGTACAACTGGTGGCGCTGTGAGTGCGCTGAATACCAACTTGCTGAAAAGTTCTGACTTTATGACTTCGGCTTTTCCGGCAGAATATGGCAATGCCGTTGCGGGAGTTTTCGATTTGGGTTTCCGGAATGGAAATACACAAAAACGTGAAACTACCGTTCAAACAGGTTTAATTACCGGATTGGAAGCTACCACCGAAGGCCCTATCAATAAAGAAAAAGGTTCGTCGTATTTGGTTGGCTATCGGTATGCGTTGGCGGGTGTAGCACAAGCAGTTGGTATTGATATTGGCACTACGGCTTTGCCTTCATATCAGGATTTGTCGTTCAAATTGAACAGCGGAAATACAAAATTGGGACGGTTTTCACTGTTTGGCATATTGGCAAA
>CAMDNO010000106.1 GCA_945902955.1 Porphyromonas cangingivalis | reverse complement strand
AATAGAGAGTATTGGGATCCTCTTTGTCGATACTCATACCGCCCGAATAATTTGGTTCAAGTTCTACCTTCCCTTCAGGCGTTTTCGGGAACCATTTTCCGGAATTTATTAATTCATAATTTTTCCATTTTTTACCATCCCAGCGTGCGTAGCAGTAAATATGTGTGGTGTCGTTCGGGAATTTCGCATAAACAATAACCGGATTGCCTCCTGTTTTACGCATGACAATTATTAACACTTATAACAATCAAATAATCAATTAGATATGAAAATTGTTTTGTAATTTTGGGTGTCCCAAATTATAGTAGCCATGTTTTTACGAGAAAAAAGGAATAAATCAGGTAGTTTCAGTGTTCAAATAATCCAGAAACTTCGTGGGAAATACAAGGTTTTGCAAACAATTGGTAACGGTCGAACTGAGCAGGAACTTACGAAACTCAATTATTTAGGGAAACAGGAGATTGAGCGCCTGTCTAAACAGCCAGAATTATTTGTTTGGGAAAATGATTTACAAATTGAACAGGTATTTTCAAATCTTAGTAATGCAAGCATTCGTATTGTTGGTCCAGAGCTTATTTTCGGGAAATTGTACGACAAAATTGGTTTTGGTTCGATTCAGCAAGAGCTTTTTCGTCATTTAGTAATCGCTCGTATTGCTTATCCATTGAGTAAGTTAAAAACGGTTGATTATTTATATCGTTATCAGGGGCTAACGCTTGATATTGATACAGTTTATCGTTTTTTAGACAAGCTCAATACAGAGCTTAAAGAACAAGTGGAGCAAATTTCGTATGCTCACACACTCAAGATTTTAGAGGGCAAAATAAGTGTTGTGTTTTACGATATGACCACCTTGTATTTTGAAGCCGAAGATGAGGATGATTTACGCAAAACAGGCTTTAGTAAAGATGGGAAACACAGTAATCCACAGATTTTTATTGGATTATTGGTCGGAACTGGAGGTTATGCCATTGGTTATGATATTTATGAAGGAAATATATTTGAAGGGCACACGCTGATTCCGTTTCTTGAAAAAATAAGTGCCAAGTTTAATTTGGACAAACCCATTGTGGTTGCCGATGCTGGCTTACTGTCAACTGAAAATATAAAAGCTTTAGAAGCAAAACAATATGAATATATACTGGGAGCAAGAATAAAAAACGAACCTGATAAGATAAAGAAACAAATCTTTGAATACGAGTTTTCCAATGGACAAACAATTTGTATTAATAAGTCAGAAACAACAAGACTGATTGTTGCATTTTCGAATAAACGAGCAGCCAAAGACCAACACAATCGCAAAAGAGGCTTACAAAGGCTCGAAAAACAAATTAGGGCAGGCAAATTGACCAAATCAAATATAAACAACCGGGGTTACAACAAATACTTGAAAATGGAAGGTGAAATTAGCATCCAAATAGATTATGAAAAATTCAATACAGATGCAATATGGGATGGACTCAAAGGCTATGTTACTAACACCAAACTGACAAACGATGAGGTAATCGAGAATTATAAAAGTCTTTGGAACATTGAACGTGCATTTCGAATGTCAAAAACAGATTTACGCATACGTCCAATATATCACCGGCTAAAAAGTCGAATAGAGGCTCATATTTGTATTTCATTTACTGCATATTGTGTTTACAAGGAGTTGGAAAGACTTTTGAAAGAAGCGAAATCAAATTTATCAGTCAAAAGAGCCGTTGAATTAACTCATAATATGTACCAAATAACATATATGCTACCGCAATCTAAACATACAAAATCAAACCTTTTGAAAATGGATGATGAGCAGAATGACCTCTATAATATTGTCAAAATTTTATAGGGTGTCCCAATGCGGAAAACAGGGGGCAAATTTAAATTTTCATTTTCAAGAAGCTCCGCTACCTGCTGGCCGAGCTTTTTTCATCTCCATGCGCAGCAATATCGTTTTATGTTAAAAGTAAAATGGGTGTTGTTTTGAGTATGGGGATTTTTTTGTTCTTAAATTAGTTTTTTCATATACAATTATAACTATCTATAAAAAGAAATGCTCGAAACAAAAAGATAGAAAATGACACTGAGAAGTGTTAAAATGCTGTTAATTATTGATTACGGTGCAAAGATATACAAATATGTACAAACAAACAAACAGTATTTATGTTTTTGAGCATAAAATTGAAAAAAAATGAAGTTTTCAATAACCACTGCAAATGGAGTATTTCGACATCCCGTGCAACGGGACTATAAACTATAAACTATAAACTATAAACTCTTAAGTAACAAAAACCACAATAGAAACAATAGAATGCATTAATTTGCACAAATTCAACACATTGTGATTTTTTTTGTTACATTTGATTTTTAGATTGGTATTTCCAATCTGTAATGCTATAAACTATAAACTTTAAACTATTTACTATAAACTATTTACTATAAACTATAAACTATAAACTTTCTATCTTCCTTCATTTCCGTAATTGGATTACCAAACAGCATTTTGGGATAAACATTCGTATTCACATCCACTATTACATTCAGCAGAAATGGTTCGTTGGGGTTTTCCCAGCATTGTGCTATATTGTGTTCGTTGCTAATTGTCATTGTTTGTATGCAGTAAGAAGTGTATTAATTCTAAGTATCATCCTATTCAAGCTGTCGGAATTTGTGCGAGCCACATCAATACTCCACTTATTCTCAATAAATGGCACAATTGCACTATTATATTCGGGTCCTTTGGCAGCCCCTTGTTTTGGTGTAAACTGTTGAATAAATTCTGTTTTTTTACTTTTTTTAATCAATTCGTGCGTTAAGTACATACTCGATTTATAGTTGAAATTCATTTCGGGTAGTTGTTTTCGTCCACCTTGTTTTGTCATTACCGAAATAGGCATTGCGTTTGCGTCAATTGCAAAATAGGTAGCAAAACCAGCTATATCGGCCATTAACCAAGCTTCTGCTTCGTCAATAGCAACA
The DNA here is from genome assembly GCA_945902955.1 of Porphyromonas cangingivalis. Taxonomy (GTDB): domain Bacteria; phylum Bacteroidota; class Bacteroidia; order Bacteroidales; family Paludibacteraceae; genus Paludibacter. Next base: position 11,658 of record CAMDNO010000106.1, on the reverse strand, counting down.
TTAAAAATAAAATTTTCGTTTTTTGGGAATGGAACAATTTGTCGCACTAACTCCGGTGCACACATCACAGCATCCAAATCGGTAAGCAGAATAACGGGGTATGAAGCCGAAAGCGTATTAAATTCGACGATTTTACTTTTAATTTGTCCACCACGTGCGGGCAATTCGGTGAGTATAACAATTTCGTTACTGCAATACCTTAGCACTCTTTTTAGAATAGAAAAAGTAACAGCATCTTCGCCTACAATATACACCTTCATAGTTAAAATTCGATACTTAATTGCGACATAGTTTCAATATTTTGGGGCTTGGTATAAGGAATTACAGCATCTGCAATTGTCAGCCCCGCAGCCACAATAGGTTTAATTTCGGCAATATCGCTCACTCTGAAGACAGTAGTTCCTTCGATAGTATTTTGTAGCAATAGTACTTCATTGGTCGATATACCTCTATTGGCAAGCATGTCGTAGCTATGTGTGGTTATAATAATTTGTCTTGCTCCTTTTTTCGAACGTTGTATTTTTGCAATAAACTCCGGTAGCTGCGTAACAATACCAGCATGCAGATTAATCTCGGGTTCTTCGAGCAGTATTACACCATTGCAATCGATTAATGCAAACAAAAAACCTATCAAGCGCAATGTACCATCCGAGAACTGCGCCTCTTGTTGTTTGCTCCCTTTTGCCCTCCAATGCACATACTTTGCTTCGAGGTGTGGTACACCCATTTCATCTTTCATAAATTTCAGTTCTTCCAGCTGCGGTACTGCAATTTTAAGGAATTGACTAATTTTTCGGAAATAGGCATTACGCGTTTTTTCGTTCATTTTTGCCAACTTCTCGAGGAAGTTTCTGCCATAATAATCTTCGCGTGTAAAGGATTGAGCCAAAGATGCAGATTCGCGTACCAATTGAGGTATTACGTTGAGATATTCGATATTTTGAAAGAAAGTTTGCAATTCCCTGAATTTACGGTTTGCATTTACTTGTTCCAAATGGGTATATTTCAAGGTCTCTTCATCTTCGCCTTCGGTTTGTGCATTTCTATTCAAAACGTAACTGTTTTGTTCGTGCGAAAAAACCTGTTCGGCAATAATTTTCACCTGATTTTTCATAATACCACCACCTGTATGTACAAAATCGAGGCTATAAGTCCATAAAAAAGCATCGATAGTTGGTTCGCCCATATCTATGGTAATTTTCACATTGGTTAGTGTGCGAGCAGCCAAACATCTTATTTTGGTTATTCCACCTCTTTCTTCAACAGCACTTTGCAAACCACCCGATTGTTTCGAAATATCACGAAGAAAACGCATGGCATCAATAAAATTAGATTTACCCGATGCATTGGCTCCAATAATAAAGCATCGTTCGGTTAATAAGACCTCACAATCCTGAAAATTTTTCCAATTATGTAATTTTATCCTCTTAATAATCATATTGTAATCCATTTTTATGACACAAAGATACTAAAATTCTTTTTGTTTTGTAGTTTCCCTCACTTAGTGTTTATTTCTGAGTTCCCTTGCTTCGCTGCTCTTCGTTTTTTGCTCTTTTCTGTTTTAAGTTGTCTGTTGTCTTGAATCTTTGCTCTTTTGTCTTTACTCTTTATTCTTGACTATAAACTATTTACTATAAACTATTAACTATTCTTGCTCCCTCTCCATTTCCGTAATTGTATTACCAAACAGCATTTTGGGATCCCATCCCGGCACTACCACCCCATTTTCCCAAGGTGTCATTACTTCGCGGTTGCGGTAGGGGCGTGCTCCCCAAGCAATGTTAAGTTTGGTGCAAGTTGCTTGTTCGTATAGGGTCGCTAATTGTTTTAACGTATGGCGTTCGGTAGCTTTTACGGCAAATAAATCACCGTTTTTCACTTCAGTATGTTGGTCTTATTAAGTGATAAATTTATTTATTAATCCAATTGATAATTTCAGTTAAACCATTTTTAGGTTCAATTTTGGGGATCCAATTGATAATTTTATTCGCTTTTGTATTGTCCGCTACAAATACCAACTGATCACTTTCTCGCCAATCAATTTGTCGGTAATTCATTTTAATATCCAGCATATTTTCTAAAAGGGCAAATAGTTCTAAAAGCGATAAGCTATTTTCGAGACCACCACCAATATTAAATGCTTGTCCGTAGGCTTCTTTTACATCTTTGGCCGCAAAGTACAAGTTTACTACATCTGAACCATGTAACACATCTCGTACCTGCTTGCCATTGCCCGATATTGTAAATGGTTCAGTGGCAGTACCGTTTTTAATCTCCAACGCTTTTTGGCAAAACCAACCCACCCATCCCTGATCGTAGGTGGCATGTTGGTTGCTTCCGTACATCGACGAATGTCGGAAAACCACGGTTTTTAATCCGTAAATGCGATTAAAGTCGCGTAAGTATTGGTCGGCAGCCCCTTTGGAGCAACCATAAGGCGAATGAAAATCCAATGATATGGATTCGGGGAAACCATTAGGGTATTCGCGGCAGGTGTAGCGTGTAGTTGTTTCATCGAACGTTAAATCAGAAAAGTCGCCGTAAACCTTATTAGTAGAAGAATAAAGTATAACTGAGTGTGGAGAATATTTGCGTACAGCATCCAGCAGATTAAAAGTGCCCATAGCGTTTACTTCAAAATCCAACCGTGGGTTGGCAATGGAAGTTGTCATGGCAACTTGCCCTGCAAGATGAAAAATATAGTCGGGCTTTATTTCTTTAATAACGGTTTCGATGTCGTTATTATTGCGTATATCATAAGGATAGTATTTAAAATCACCTTGCTTGCGTAACCAATTCAAATTAGCTGAACTTCCGTAACGAAACAAATTATCGAAAACAAAGAGTTCCTCTCCTCTTTTTAAAACTTCGGAAGCTAAGTTGCTGCCAATAAACCCACATCCGCCGGTAATTAAGTATTTCATATAATTAAATTGCCCCTAACCCCTAAAGAGGGATAATAGTTGATTATTATTGTATTTTTAGTAACTCATTCAGTCTTTTAAATATATTCAGTTGTATTTTTGCACCAGTCAACTGTTCCAGTTTCTCTATATCGCATTTTAAGTCCATCACTTCGTTTTCGCGGTATGGCATTGCGCCATAGTTAATGGTAGAATTAGAAGTCAATTGCAACTTACAATGTTCAATAATCGTTTTCAGTGCTATGCTTTCGCCACTGCTTACGTTAATAATTTCGCCTGCAAAGTTAGTGAAATTTTGTAAGATTCGGTCAATCAGAGCTGCAAAATCGTCGACATAAATAAAGTCGCGCTTCTGCTCGCAGGGTGTTACGTTTAATGTTTCGTTACGGCGCAGTGTATTTATCACGTAAGGTATAAACTTACTAGAGTGTTGTAATGGACCAAAAAGATTCCCCGGGCGCACTACCATAGACGGAAAACCGTAGTTTTGGTGCAGCATAAGGGCGGTATTGGTAGTGAGCTGTTTCACTAATGCATAAGGAGAATTGGGCTGTTCGCGCATGTTTTCGGTAAACGGGGAGCCTGTTGCACCATACTCTTCGGAACTTCCAAATTGCACAAAGAGTTTTAATTGGGTATCGTTTTGAAATCGTTCGTATAAACGTAATAAAACCCGCAAATTGGATTGAATCATGCCGTCGAATAAACCCAAATCGCGTTCGGCAGTAACAATAGATGCCAGATTAATAATAAAATCAGGCGTAGGATACGTGGCAGGTATCATCTCAGCAGCCAAATCGAGCTGAAGCGTTTCCACCTCGGGGTATTGCTCAAAATAGTCTGCGTCGATAAATTTATCAACTACTAGTATTTTAAATTGGCCATAGTAGTAGCGTACCATGTTTTTACCTATAAAACCACTGCCACCGATAATGTAGAGATTATTCATTTACTATTTATATCATTTACAATTTACCATCAGTCAAAAGACTGACAAATTTTAAATACACCTTTTTAGTGCTAATTAGTGCTAAAAATCTTAACCTTAGTAGCACGGAAAATATTTTTTTCAAATATGTAACCTTATTAGCTTATTATGTATGGTTAATAAGGAAATAAGGTTTAAATATTGCGCTGTGTTATTGTTTTCTTTCTACTAAGGTTAAAACACTAATCGTTAATCACTACAAACTATTCACTGTAGACTATAAACTTCCAACAAATTCTTCCAACACTGCCGCCTCGTAAGCAAACATTTCGTCGGTCAAGCCCGGATAAGTGCCGAGGAAGAAAGTGTTGTTCATAATGGTATCAGTAACTTCCAACGTATCGGCAATGCGCCAGTTTTTACCCACAAAGGCAGGTTGTTTGGTCATATTACCGGCAAAAAGGTTACGAGTTTCGATAAGTTTACGATTGAGGTAAGCAGTTATTTTATCGCGTGTAAAGGGTGCGTCCTCCTTTACGGTAACAATAAATGCAAACCATGCAGGGTCGGCATTTTCGGTAGCACGAGGTAAACTGAAGTATTGTGGATATTTCTCGAAAATAGCATAATGCTTTTTAAAATTAGCACGACGTTTTTCGCAAAAGTCAGCAATCTTATCCATCTGAGCCACACCAATAGCCGCTTGCAAATCGGTCATTTTCAGATTGTAGCCAATTTCGGAATATACATACTTGTGGTCGTAGCCAAAAGGTAGGTTTCCAAATTGCTGAGCAAAGCGTTTGCGGCAAGTATTGTTTTCGCCACCAAGGCAATAGCAGTCGCGTCCCCAATCGCGGAAAGCACGTACCAGATTTGCTAATTGAGCATCGTTGGTAATAATAGCACCCCCTTCGCCCGTAGTGATATGGTGTGCAGGGTAGAATGAGATAGTTGAAAGATGACCGTAGGTACCTGTATATTTACCACGGTAGCGGCTACCAAACGAATCGCAATTATCTTCAATAACCCAAAGGTTATGTTTGTTAGCGAGCGCCATAATAGCATCCAGATTAAACGGATTTCCCAGGGTATGAGCAATAAAAATACAACGAGTTTTATCGGTAATGGCTTGTTCGGCCTGTTCGATGTTGATATTGTATGTTTCGATATCCACATCCACAAACACCGGCACTAATCCACATTGAATGATAGGTGTAACAGTAGCAGGGAAACCGGCAGCCACCGAAATAACTTCATCGCCGGGTTTCAAGCGTTTATCGCCCAATTTTTCGGAAGTTAGTGCCGAAAAAGCCAATAAGTTAGCCGACGAACCCGAGTTGGTAAGCAATACATGCTCCACATTAAGGAATTCGCCTATTTTGCGAGCAAACTCCAACGAATACCGCCCTTCGGTGAGCCAGAAATCCAGCGAAGCCTCCACGGCATTCACAATCTCGCACTCATCAAAAACACGTCCGGCATAGTTTACCTTTGATTTGCCAGGGGTGAAGGGTTGAGGGGTAAATTTTGCCTTGTAATATTCTTTTGTTTTTTCAATAATTTCCTGTCGGATTTGTTCGTGCTGTGTCATATCTATTTGTTTGTTTTTATGTAATAATAAATAATGTAATAAGGTTTAAAACCGCCATTATCGTCATTATGCTCTACTAAGGTTAAATACAATATTTTAAAATAAGGTCTATAACCACCATCAATTTCTTACCTTAGTAGAGATACAAAAATGTAGTTCAAATCTGTAACCTTATTCCCTACTAAGGTTAAATACAATATTTTAAAATAAGGTCTATAACCACCATCAATGTCTTACCTTAGTAGAGAGATACAAAAATGTTGTTCAAATCTGTAACCTTATTACCTTATTTAATTTTGTTAATAAGGTAATAAGGTTTATAAACCTCTGTTTTTTCTGTTTTTTCTACTAAGGTTGAATATATTTTTGAAAATAAGATTTTTAAAATGCCTTTTTCTTAACCTTAGTAGAAAAAAAATATTGAAATCATATCTACAACCTTATTACCTACTAAGGTTGAATATATTTTTGAAAATAAGGTTTTTAAAATGCCTTTTTCTTAACCTTAGTAGTCGAAAACATAATATATTTGCCTCTGACCTTATTACCTTAGTAGCACGGAAAATTTGCCAATCAAATCTATAACCTTATTACCTACTAAGGTTGAATACAATATTTTAAAATAAGGTTTTTTAATTCAATTTATTTATTATCTGCGTCTTAACCTTAGTAGATACAAAAATGTAGTTCAAATCTGTAACCTTATTACCTTATTTAATTTGTTATTCCAAAATGTTCTTCACATCAATTCATCACCACTCCCGATAGCTATCGGGGCACATCAAATACTCTTCAATCTGTATCATGGTTATTGTTTTAGCATCCTCCCCGCCAATCAAGGCCTTATTCCATTCCACAATACTCTCCAATGTTTTATGTATATTCCATTTTGGATACCAACCCAATTCGGCTTTTGCTTTCGAGCAATCTAATTTCAGGTAATTCGCTTCGTGCGGTTGTGGGTTTGTATCCACACTATAACGAGCATTGTCGCCCCAAAGTTCACAAATCGTTTTGGTAATCCATTCCACATTGCGCGCATCGCTGTCGTCGGGTCCAAAATTCCAAGCTTGTGCGAAGGCTGCACCCTGTGTAAAAAGTGCCTGTGCTAATGTGAGGTAGCCTGTTAGCGGTTCGAGCACATGTTCCCAGGGACGTATGGCGTACGGACTGCGAATTTTCACTTCTTCGCCTACAGATATTGCTCTAATGAAATCAGGAATCAAACGGTCGTCGGCCCAGTCGCCACCACCAATTACATTTCCTGCACGCGCCGAAGCCAATGCTACACCATGTTCGGTGTATGTTTTGGGGTTAAAAAACGAATTACGAAACGACGAAGTAACTAATTCGGAGCAACCTTTGCTGTTAGAGTAAGGATCATAACCACCCATAGGTTCATTTTCACGGTATCCCCAGTGCCATTCGCGGTTTTCGTAACATTTATCGGTAGTTACATTCACCACCGCTTTCACACTTGGCACCTGTCGGATAGCATCAAGCAGGTTTACCGTGCCCATTACATTTATTTCGTAGGTTTCGCGCGGATTTTTATACGATTCGCGTACAAGAGGTTGCGCTGCCGCATGGATTACTATTTCGGGTTGTGTACGTTGCAAAGTTGCAAGTAATAAATCGTAGTTGCGTATATCACCAATAGTCGAATCCACCAAGGCATCAATATTAGCCGCTTCGTAGAGCGAAGGATTGGTAGGAGGGTTCAGCGCATAACCATATACCTGAGCACCCAATTTATGAAGCAGTAAACACAGCCACGAACCCTTAAAGCCTGTATGACCTGTAACGAATACTTTTTTATTGGAGTAGAAAGATCGACCCCCCAGCCCCCTGAAGGGGGAGTTGAGGTTAGTATCGTATGGTATTTTTTTTTCTATATTATTCATTTTTTTTGTTTTTCTTATTCCCCTTTAGGGGTTAGGGGCAGTATTATCTTATTCCCCTTTAGGGGCTAGGGGTTCCAACATTTCCAAGGCGCCACTCCCCTATCCCACATTTCGTTCAATTCAAAATTATCGCGCATGGTGTCCATCGGTTTCCAGAAGCCTTCGTGTTTAAAGGCACCCATTTTACCTTCTTTAGCAATGTTTTCGAGCGGTTCACGTTCAAAAAAAGTACTATCGCCACCAGTAATGTAATCGAACACTTCGGGCTGACAAATAAAATAACCGGCATTGATCCAGTTTCCATCGCCAGCCGGTTTTTCCATAAATGAATTTACGTTTCCGTATTCGTCCATATCCAATGCACCAAACTTTCCGCTTGGTTTGTAGGCAGTTACGGTAAGTAATTTACCCGATTTATTATGAGCAGTAATTGTATCGGCAATATTCAAGTCAGCCACGCCATCGCCATAAGTCAACAAAAAAGGCTCATTGCCTACATATTGCTGTATGCGTTTCACACGTCCACCCGTCATGGTATTCAATCCGGTATCAATCATGGTTATGCGCCAGGGTTCGGCTTTGGTACTGTGCACTTCTATGCTATCGTTGGTTAAATCAACGGTAATGTCGCTATTGTGTCGGTAGTAGTTGGCAAAATACTCTTTAATAACATACTGTTTGTAGCCACAACAGATAATAAAATCGTTGATGCCATAATGACTGTATGTTTTCATGATATGCCACAAGATAGGTTTTCCCCCAATTTCGACCATTGGTTTAGGAATGAGGTTGGTAGCTTCACTCAGGCGAGTGCCAAGACCACCGGCAAGTATAACAGCTTTCATTTTGTAGTTTCTAATTAAGAATTTCATTTTACCATTCAAATCCTATCACATATTAACACATATCAGATGAATATTAATATGAATTTATAGGATAAATGCTAAATATTAATTTATTGGCACAAAGGTAATATTAATTTTTAAATAAACCATTACCTACCCGAGCCACCCCAGCGGTGAGGCTCTAATTAAATCACCCGCGCCACCCAGCGGTGAGGCTCTTTAGTGGCATCAGGTATCATTTCCCTCACATACGTGTACCAATGACAAATAATGTGGATCTAATTAAAACCTTTAGGTTTGATTTAAACTTTTGTGTTCTTATGTGGTTTTAAAGAGAGCGAGAAAGAGAGGGTGTCTCTTCGAGAGACGCCCTCTCTGTGATAACTCAAATTCACCATCAATCAAGCTTCAAACGCTGGAGGCGTTCAATGTCCTTAACCACTGGTGCAACCGGTGGATGCTTGCTGCGACACTCCCCGCCACACCTTGCGACCCCGAATGGGGTTTGAGCTATGCCTGTTGGTGGCTTCTGCTTCTGGATCTGCCAAAAAAAACTTTATTATTTAATTTGTCCTTTCTGATAAATTCAGTCAACATTACTTTCTCTGTTTGAGTAAGCTCACGAGGGTCAACAAACAAGTCAACCTCTACCTTTTTTTTATTTTTCTGGTTCATTGTAGTGCTATTTAAAGTATTTATTTATAAGCTTTAGTGCTGCTTTTGTGTTTATAACCATTAATTGACCGCCAATGTTTAAAGCTTCCAATAATTGAATGTAATGATCAATCAATTGCGATTTCGCTACAAAAGAAACATACCCTTCGAAACCACGGTGAAAAGAAACTTTGCAAGCAAAAGCTACAAGATTTCCCGGAACACCCAAATAGATTTTGTCTGCACCTCTATTAAATGATGCACTTTCAATAAGATGCATATATACGTGATCTTCACGTTCGGTAATACTTATTAAGCCTTGAATTATTGTTGGGTTTCCGGTAGTTGTAAGTTTATAAACATTTCGGTTTGGAAGTTGAAACTCAGTTTTCCAATCAAATAACCAACCATTTTTTTTAGATAAGTACTTCAAATCATTTTTTTCTAAAATCAATACGTCAGTTTGAAAACTATCTTTAGTAATTCTATTCTCTATAGAGTTTGTTAATTTATCAATTTCAATATCAATTTCGTGTTTTAGCTTTTTCATTATAAATGTTCTTTCTTGTGAAAACAAAGATAGAAATAATTTGCCAATTTGCTACTATGCTACTATGTTAAAGAAGAGTTTGCCTAAAGGCGTTATTCAGCCTAAAGGCGTTATTAAATTGTTATTGGTGGTTATTTGCTTTCCCGAGCCACCCCTGCGGTGAGGCTCTTGTTTCCTATAAGTGGCATAGCCACGACCGATTTTGCTTGCAAGGTGGTTTCAACCCCTTGCGATCTTTTTGCTTGCAAGGTGGTTTCAACCCCTTTTTTCCGAGCCACCCCGAATGGTGAGGCTCTTTAGTGGCATCAGGTATCATTTCCCTCACATTCGTATATCAATGACAAATAATGTGGATCTAATTAAAACCTTTAGGTTTGATTTAAACTTTTGTGTTCTTATGTGTTCTAATGTGGTTTAAAGTGTATTAAAAGAACGAGATAGTGAGGGTCACACTTGGAGTGAGGTGCTCACTGCGCATTGTTATTTGCCTTCGGCGTTATTATTTGTAAATATACCTTATCAACACAATAAAAAATTCATTCAACGTTGTTGTTTTTTTTGCTTTCTATCAATTTTTCAACTTCCTCAATGTAAAGCTTTGCGGGTTCAATTAATGGTACAATATCCTCTTCTGATATATTATATAAATCATCGTAATCGCCAGTTTGTCGCAATTCGAATAGTTTTGAATAAAGTTTGGATTGTTCTTTTGATACAAAACCTTTTGTTACGTAATGTAAACCAAAAAGCCTAATCACACCGGAATGGGTTTGAGCATTGTATCCATCATTAATTAGCAAAGCAGAAGTAATATAATAACAAGAATAATAAAGTCGATTTGTTACAGCATTCCAATAATTAAGTTGCGCAATTCCAATAGCTTCGTTTAATGTTTCTTTTGCTTTTTGAATTCGGTAGTAAACAACTGCATTTCTTTCTTCATTGGTCAGACTCATAATACAATTCCTTCCTTTTCGATATTTTTATAAAAGGGAGTGAAGCTACGTTTTTGCCAATCGTTGAATGTATAAAGTTTAGGGCTAAACTGTTCACCTTCAGCCCAACCCAGTTCAACAAGAGGATAAGAGAAACGATCGAAATCTTCGACCTCGATTTTAGATTTATCGAGTAATACTAACAAATCCCAATCAGAGTTTTTGTTGGCCGTTCCACGAGCTTGTGACCCATATAGTATAACTTTTCCGTTTTTATCAATAGATATAATCGTTTTTTTTATTGCAATAAGCAATTCTTGTCTTGTGCTTTTCATACATTCATAACTATATTTTGTTTAACTAATTTGCAGCGAATTTGATGTTCATTGTCTCATTTTCTCGATAAGTTAAGTTTATTATTTCACCTGCAAAGATAATTAAATTTTGTAAGATTTGGAATGACCCCACATTGCCTTGCAGGGATTACTCATTTAAAATTCACTTTCATTACGACCTCCCCTAACCCCTCCTTTGGAGGGGCTAAGGGAGGTCATTACCCATAAATTGATATATTTCATCTGTGTTCAAAAAAACATGTTCGATGATTCCTAATTGTCAACTCCTAAATGCGTAATCCCTGTGTGTTAAAAAGAAATGGAAAATGTAAAATGGAAAATGGAGAAATGTATTTGTTGTTATTTGTCTACAGGCGATATTATTCGTGAAATTCGTTTAATTCGTGAAATTCGTGAAATTTGTTTAATTCGTAGTCGCATCTTACCCGAGCCACCCCTACGGTGAAGCTCTTCAAGTGGCATAGCCACGACCTATTTTGTTGCTTTGGGTTTCAACCCAATGCATTTGATTGCTTTGGGTTGAAACCCAATGCAATCTTTTTTTTTGCAAGTTAGTTTTAACCCTAACCAATCTATAAAACCGTACTCGAAGGAATCACACGATGTATGTAAACGACAGAACCATAAATAGCAAATATAACAGTTATTTCTTTATAAATAATTCGTTTTGTGTTATATCCGTACTGTCGAAATTGTGGGCTGGTATAAAAAGGCAATGAGTCGGCTAAAATCTCTAATTTTTTAATTTCATTTTGCAGCCCGTTTAAATATCGAACTGCCGTAAGAGGAGCTTTATACTTGAACATTATCACATTGGATATGTTTTCTAAATCATCATTAGCTTCCTCTGAATTGAATATTTCAAATTTCTTCATAGAAGTTTTTTAACATCAACTCCGTAATGATTACTTAGTTTATCCCAGATTTTTCCCCACACCTCATCATGCGGTTTTGCAGTTCCATTTTTCAAA
>CAMDNO010000105.1 GCA_945902955.1 Porphyromonas cangingivalis | reverse complement strand
GCGGGATAAATTGCAGGGAACAAAAATTAGTATCGATAATTATAATTTAAGATTGGTTCTTTTTCGGAGACGAAACTAACTTCACACCCCTTTAGGGGCTTGGGGCGGGAATATTCAAAATTAGCTTGACGGCTATTATCGGGACACATTACATCGGAACTTCCATTACAAGAAGCTTAGAACCTGCTTTGGCTTTCAGTTCTACTTGCGAAACTTCGCTAATGCCTAACCCATCTCGCCGGCTAAGTTCAGTGCCCGAAACCTCTACTTCACCCTCAATTACAAACACATACACGCCCGATAGAGAGCTGTGCAACTGGTAGCTCCCCTCCCACTCTGCTGTAAAATTTCCTAACGAAAACCAACCTTGTTGATGAATCCACACACCCTCGTCATTTGCCGAAGGGGATAGTATTTGATATAATTGATTCTCCTTCGAAATATCAGAGAGTGAAAATTGGTCGTAACGTGGCGTTACATTTTTTTTATCCGAAAAAACCCAAATTTGTAACAGCGAAAGTGGTTCTGTTTGATTGCCATTATATTCGCTATGATAAATTCCGGTACCTGCACTCATTACCTGAATTTCGCCGGCAGTAATCAATCCATTGTTTCCCATGCTGTCTTTATGCTCCACAACTCCTGACAATGGAATAGTTATGATTTCCATATTATCGTGTGGATGCATTCCAAATCCTTTTCCACCAGCTATCCAATCGTCGTTGAGCACACGTAGTTTTCCAAAATGTATCCGCTCAGAATTCTGATAATTTGCAAAGCTAAAAGTATGATTTGTTTTTAACCAACCGTGGTCGGCATGTCCGCGTGTGGCGGCTTTATGTAAAATTGTTTTCATTTGTTTATAATTTATATACCTGCCCCCTAACCCCCTGAAGGGGGAATAGAGAGTGGTCTGTGAAACTTATAATCATTTCAATGTGTGTTAATAATTATTTTAATCTGGACGTTTCATATTTTTAAATTTTTCTAATTATATGTTACAACACATATTTTAATGTAATGTTTATTTTGAGTGTAATTTTACGCAAAAAATAGTAAATAGTAACTGAAAAAATAGTAAATACTATTATCTTTGTACTAATAAGTTAAATTAATAAAAATGGACGACAAAATTGTACTTCTCACAGGTGCGAGTGCCGGAATAGGAAAAGCCACCGCCGAGCTTTTAATGAAAGCAGGAGTAATTGTTTATGGTGCTTCGCGAAGTGGCGGCGAACTACAAAAAGATGAACTTTCGGGCGGAAAAATTATTCCTGTAAAAATGGATGTAAATAGCGAATCTGATATACAAAAGGTTGTAAAACAAATAATTGATACTCATAAACACTTAAATGTTGTAATAGCCAACGCCGGAAATGGTATAGCGGGTGCAATTGAAGAAACAACTATCGAGGAAGTACGCTACCAATTTGAAACCAACTTTTTTGGAGTGGTAAAAACCATTCAAGCCTGTTTACCTATTTTTCGTGAACAAGGCTATGGAAAAATAATCACAGTTTCGTCGTTGGCAGGTGTAATCCCTATTCCATTTCAAACTTTTTATTCGTCGGTAAAAGCTGCTCTAATGCTTTTTATGAACGGATTAGCTATCGAAGTAAAACCTTATGGAATTGAATGCTGTACGGTAATGCCCGGCGATACAAAAACAGAATTTACAAAGGCTCGTAAATATACTCAAGCATCACAAAATGAAAAATCGCCCTACTATACAACCATGAAAAAATCGGTAGGGAGAATGGAACTAGACGAGCAAAATGGTATGAGCCCCGAAGCCGTAGCACGACCCATAGTGAAACAAGTGCTCAATAAAAGTATGCATACATTTTATGTAACCGGCATTGTAAATCAATTTTATTACCACCTATTTAATGTATTACCAACCAACTGGCGATTGTGGATAATTGCCAAACTTTATGGCTAATTATTTTATTTAATAACTTTGTTTGTATATTGCTATTTATAAAAAATTATATTATTGACAAAAATTTACGTATGGTTAATTTAAACATGAATACTGATAATTTAAAAGAAATTAAAATAGAAGATTTTAAAAACATCAATTTCTATGATATTTTTGATATAAATGAAATACAGCAAATGCAAGATTTGTTTGCAGATGCTCATGGTGTGGCATCATTAATAACTGATATAAATGGTAGCCCAATAACCAAACCGAGTAATTTTACTAATTTTTGCGAAAATATTATACGCAAAACTGAAATAGGTTGCGCCAATTGCTACAAATCGGATGCTATAATTGGAAGCTATAACCCGAAAGGTGCAAATGTACAACAATGCCTGAGTGGTGGATTGTGGGATGCTGGAGCATCAATAACAGTTGGTGGAAAACATATTGCAAATTGGTTAATTGGACAAGTACGCAACGAAGCTAATGATTTGGAAAATTTGGTTCAATATGCTGATGTAATTGGAACTGACAAAGAAGCTTATGAGAAAGAATTAAAAAAAGTGCCTGTAATGTCAGTTGAGAAATTTACTAAAATTGCAAATTTATTGTTTTATTTAGCTAATCTATTGTCGGAGAAGGCATTTAGTAATTTGCTACTTAGAAATGAAATTGTAAACAGTAAGCAGATTAACAAAAAATTAAAAGATAGTAAAGATGATTTTCGAAATTTGATTGAATTATCGCCGGTAGCAATGGCTGTAATTCACGAATGGAAATCAATTTATTTTAATCCATCTGCAGTTCAACTTTTTGGAGCTAAATCACAAAATGAACTGTTAAACAAGCATATATTTGACTTTTTACATTCTGATTATAAAGAATTAGCAATCGAAAATTCGAAAATCCTTAGCGTAAAAGGATATGTTGATATGCAAGAACAAAAATATTTAAAATTAAATGGTTCTACACTCGACGTTGAAATACAAGCAAAATCAATAAAATTTAACGACCATCCGGCTACATTGATAGTGATACAAGATATTACAGAGCGGAAAAAAAATAGAGAAAATTTAATTGATAGTGAAATGCGCTTTAGAAAAATATTAGAAGATATTGAAACTGTTTCTGTACAAGGCTATGCAGCCGATGGCACAACACAGTATTGGAACAAAGCATCGGAACGATTGTACGGATATACTGCGCAAGAAGCTATCGGTAAAAATTTAATAGAATTGATTATACCCACCGAAATGCACATGGAAGTAAAGCATGCAATGGAAAAAATGTCAAAAACAGGAGAACCAATTCCCACATCCGAATTAGTGCTTAAACGCAAAGATAATTCATTGGTTACTGTTTTGTCGAACCACACTATTGTTGAAGTTAGTGGTAAACCTCAAGAGTTTTTTTGTATTGATATAGACCTTTCGGAAATGAAAAAAGCAGAAGAAAAATTGATTAAAAAAAATCAAGATTTGGATTATATGAACAAATTTATGGTAAATCGCGAAGTACGTATGTCGGAAATGAAAAAAGAAATAAATGAATTACTCCAAAGACTTGGCGAAGAAAAACGCTATCTTTAAATATAATTTAGGCTGATAATAAAACTTTGAGTTATGGATTTCGAAGTTTAAATGGCAATTTTACTTGTTGATATGTGTTGAAAACTGTTGACAAATACATGACAAAAATATTACAACTCGATTTGCATATATCAAACCTACAAAGCATATACACTAAAAATTGGATTGACCGTAAAAGTTAATCCTTTTTTTTACGAGACTTTTTAACCCCTTTTATACAGTTATGAGCATAGTGATTCGGGAAAAGTTTCTAACTTTGCAGTTATTAACAAGCTGTTGATAAAGTTTGTAAAATGGTTATTTTCAGAACTAATTCAAATAAAGTATTGTTGATAGAAAGCAATCAATTTTTAATATCAAATTATACAAGTTTTTACAAATAATTTTATCAACCAAACTAACACCCTATTATTATCTTCATAAAAGTTTTTTGTAAAAAATAAAAAAGAATATATATAATAGTTTGTTTGAAAATGACCCCTAAGCCCTCCCGCCAATAGCGGTATAAATTGCGGGGTGTAAGACTTATTCTACAAAAGCTATTTTAAATCAGAAATTTAAAATTAATACAAATGAATAAACAAATCGATACTAACTCAGTTCCCCTTCAGGGGTTAGGGGTTGAAATACTTCGTCTAAAAGCCGAAAAAAACGCCGTAATAATGGCACACTACTACCAAACTGGCGATATACAGGATATTGCCGATGTGGTAGGCGATAGTTTAGCTCTGGCACAGCAAGCTGCCAAAACCGATGCCGACATTATTGTGCTTTGCGGTGTGCATTTTATGGGCGAAACGGCTAAAATTCTGTCTCCACAGAAAAAAGTGCTCGTTCCCGACATTAATGCCGGTTGTTCGCTTGCCGATAGCTGCCCTGCCGAAGCGTTTGAGGCATTTTGTAAAGCTCACCCGGATCATACTGTCATTTCGTACGTAAATACCACAGCAGCCGTTAAAGCGCTAACCGACGTGGTGGTTACTTCGACCAATGCTAAAAAAATTGTAGACCAATTTCCCAAAGATGCGAAATTAATTTTTGGTCCGGACAGAAACTTAGGAAATTATATCAACAGTGTTACCGGACGCGAGATGTTACTATGGGACGGAGCGTGCCATGTACACGAGCAATTCTCGGTCGAAAAGTTGTTGAAACTAAAAGCTGAACACCCCGAAGCCGAAGTGCTGGCTCACCCGGAATGTAAGCGTCCGTTGTTATTAATGGCCGATTTTATTGGAAGTACACAAGCTTTGCTTAATTATTCAATAAATTCGAATAAAAATTCATTTCTGGTAGCTACCGAAAGTGGTATTTTGCACGAAATGCAAAAGAAAAGTCCTGACAAACAATTTATTCCCGTACCGCCCAACGACAGCACTTGTGCCTGCAACGAATGTAATTTTATGCGTTTAAATACACTCGAAAAACTGTATAATTGCCTTAAAAACGAATCGCCTGAAATTTTGGTAGACGAAGAAGTACGGATAAAAGCAGTAAAACCAATTTTGAGAATGTTGGAAATGAGTTGATTTTTTATAGAGTTATAACCCTATAAACTTACTAAATATTGGTATTTTATAGGGCTATAACCATATAAAATAATAAAATGTTAGCGATGTTTCATTAATTTATTCAGTATTGGGTTATCGCGACCGTTTCATAGCAGGATTTCTTGAAAATATTGTTTTGTTAGAATTAAAAAGACGTGGATATAAAGTTTATGTTGGTAAAAATGATGAAAAGGAAGTTGATTTTATAGGAGAGAAAAAAAATGAAAAAATTTATGTACAAGTAACTTTTAAAATGGTTGAACAGCAAACTATTGATAGAGAATTTGGTGCTTTCAAATCAATTAATGACAATTACCCAAAATACGTAGTTTCGATGGATGAGTTTTGGAATGATAATGTGGAAGGAATTAAACACATTCATATAGCCGATTTTTTATTACTTAATGAATTTTAAACATACTTAGTGGTTGATTTTATGAGTTGATTTTACAGTTCGCCTTTGATTTTTGTAAAAAATGAGTGATTTTCGGTTTTTATTTTTGTAAAACTCGATTATATTATTGCGGTAAATGGCGAAATTTATCCCATAGAAGTAAAAGCAGCTCATTCAGGTTCAATGCAAAGTATGTATCTTTTTTTGAAAGAAAAAAACAAAAAATTTGGCATTAGATGTACTATGGAAAATTTTTCTAACTATGACTCTATTCTTGTTTTTCCACTTTATGCAATGGCTAATATTAAAACATTTTTGTTAGAAATGAAGTACGAATAAAAGCAGTGAAATCAATTTTTAGCGAACTAAGTTATTCCAGATATTTAATGATATGTTTTATTCTGACCCCCAACCCCCAAAGGGGACTAAGACATATTCTCCACAAAAGATACGAGAAATTAAAGATACTGAGTCTTAAAGCCCCCTTTGGGGGTTGGGGGTCATATTACAAATAATTTAAGAAACATATCAATAATAAATCTCACTTACTTATCTTCCGCTTTTTTTTGTATTATTTTTTTATCTATTCTATTTTGTGTTTCATACAGGTCTAAACAAAAATTTATAAATATTCTTTATATATACCTATTTATTGGTAGTTTTATAGTTAACTTCAATATTTTTTAGATATAAAGTTGTTTAATTAGAACTATTTTCTATCTTTGCCAATACATTATTTTAACATTATTTTTAATGTATAATTATTAATTTTTTATACTTTCTCTTTCGAATATTCCAATAAAATCAACTTATTTTATTTTGCTACTATGGATTATCATAAATTATCGAAAGAAGAGCTAATTTCATTACTTGAAAGTAAGGAAAAGATGAATATCGATTGGAAGCAAAAGCTTTTCGAAAGCGAATCGTTATATAAATCTATTTTAGCATCTTCGCCTGATGTTATTGTGATAGCTAATTTGGAAGGAAAAATTGAATTTGTTTCCGATCAGGCAAAAACTATGTATGGGTTTGATAATAATGATTTTTTTATCAATAAAACGATATTTGAATTTTTAACTCCCGAATCAAAAATACATGCTTTAAACCGTGTGCACGAAATGTTCGAGCGTACTTTTCTTTCGTCGGTCGAATATCAAGGTTATCGGTTTGATAATTCGATTATTGATATAGAAATAAAAGGCGATTTTATACGCAACGATGCGGGAGAGCCAATGCGATTAATATTTATAATTCGCGAAATTAGTGAACGTAAGGAAGCGGAAAATAAAATTAATAAATTGAATCGTATTCGTACTGTAACGAATGCTATTAATCAGGCAATTATAAAGGAAAAAAATAGAAATAATTTATTAGAAAAAGTTTGCAATATCGTTATCGACTCAGGTAAATTTCGAATGGCATGGATTGGAATGGTAGACCTGGAAACGAAAAAAATACTTCCCGTTTTTAAAGCTGGTTTTGAAGAGGATTATTTAGCTGTAATTAATCAAATTACGGTAGATATAAACTTACCCGAAGGAATCGGACCTGCTGGTAGTGCTATGCGCGAGGGAAAGTTTTATGTTGTTAATGATATAGAAACAGATCCTTTGATGGAAATATGGCGCAACGAAGCCTTATTGCGTAATTATCATTCTATCATATCTTTACCTATAAAATGTTTTGAAAATTCGGTAGGAGTAATTAATATTTATTCTGATCAAGCTAATTTTTTTACCACCGACGAAATAGAATTACTTAGTCAGGTAATAGATAATATTGGTTTTGCGCTCGAAAGTTTCGAAATGGAGAACAAGCGTAAGCAGTCAGAAAATGAGCTTCGTAAACTATTGTTAGCCATAGAGCAAACACCTGTGAGTATTGTAATTACCAATTTAGATGGAAATATCGAATACGTGAATCCTATGGCTTGTTATACAACAGGTTATTCGAAAGAAGAATTAATTGGTCAAAATCCACGTGTTTTGCAATCGGGCGAAACCGATAAATATGAATACGAAGAATTGTGGCAGACTATTACTTCGGGTGCATCATGGCATGGTATTTTGCATAATAAAAGGAAAAATGGAGATTTGTATTGGGAATCGTCAACCATTACACCTGTTACGAATAGTAATGGCCAGATTATAAACTATATAGCTGTAAAAGATGACATAACTGATAGAAAAAAGGCTGACGACGATTTACGTAAATTTCGCACAATAGCCGAAAATGCAAATTATGGCACTTGTATTACCACTACTTTTGGTAAAATTCTGTTTATAAACGAAGAGTTTGCAAAAATGCACGGCTATGAAGCATCGGAATTGATGGGACAAAATTTACCTATTTTTCATAACGAAGAGCAATTGCCTTCTGTTCAAAAATTAATTTCGTCACTTTTCGAAACAGGTGAATTTAATTCGCAAGAAGTTTGGCATACACGCAAAGATGGTAGTGTTTTTCCTACTTTAATGAATGCTACTATGATTCGTAACAACCGAAATGAACCTCTGTATTTTTCGGCTACGGCTATTGATATTACTGAGCGAAAACTCAACGAACAGAAAATCATCGACTTAAATGCAAACTTAGAACGTAAAATAGCTGAACGAACAGCTGAATTGGAATTGCTCAATATCAATTTACATGAAGCTAGTGTTGCCAAAAGCGAATTTCTGTCGCGTATGAGTCATGAATTGCGCACTCCTATGAATTCGATACTTGGTTTTGCGCAAATTTTAGAAATGGGCGAACTGAATGCAGGTCAGAAAAAAAGTGTAAATCATATTTTGAAAAGTGGCAAACATTTATTAGGTCTCATAAACGAAGTGTTGGACATTTCGCGCATAGAAGCTGGTAGGTTGTCTATTTCTATTGAACCAATTAAGGTACGTAGTATTTTGGACGAAATGGTTGATACTATTCGTCCAATTGCTACAGCTAATTCCATTAAAATTATATCCAATTACGAAACAAAAGAAGAGTTGTTTGTACGTTCTGACAAACAGCGATTGAAACAAATATTATTAAATTTGCTTAATAATGCGGTGAAATACAATAAACCTTCGGGTACTATAACTATCGAAGCGTATAAAATTCCAGCCGAGCAGCCCGAAAATGACACTGTTCGTATTTCAATTACTGATTCGGGCATAGGAATATCCGAACATGATATTCCAAAAATATTTACACCATTCGAACGTATAGGTGCGCAACAAACTGATATTGAAGGTACGGGTTTGGGCTTGGCTGTTGTAAAAAAACTGATGGACACAATTGGTGGTGTAATTGGTGTAGATAGCAAATTGGGCGAAGGAAGTACTTTTTGGATTCGATTACAGAAAGCCAATAATCAACTTAATATGCTTACTAACAGTGATTTAATAAATGAAGAAAGTGAAATAAATACCACTAAACGTGGTACAATTTTATATATCGAAGATAATAGTTCGAATATTGAATTGGTAGAACAAATTCTTCATTTTCAACGCCCTGAAATTCAATTAATAAGCAATATGAATGGAAGGCAGGCGGTAGTTTTGGCCATAGAATATAAACCAAATTTGATTTTGCTCGATCTTAATTTACCGGATATTCATGGAAGCGAAGTGCTTACAATGCTCAAAACTAATCCAATTACCAAAGCAATTCCAGTGGTTGTAGTAAGTGCCGATGCTATGGAAAATCAAATTAAAACAGTGCTTCAGTTAGGGGCTAATCATTATCTTACAAAACCTTTGGAAGTACCAGATTTTCTGAGTGCGATTGATGAATTTATAAAATAATATTTTTTTCTATTCAATAGTTAATCTTAATTCTACTCGTTATGGCTGATTATACTATAAAAAATGCACATATACTGATTGTCGACGATCAGCAGGATAACATAGATGTGCTACACGATTTTCTTGAAATTCAAGGTTATGTAAATATGTGTGCAACAACCGATCCACGTACTGTTGCTGCTTTGTTAGTTGATTTTAAGCCTGATATTATTCTACTGGATTTATCGATGCCTTTTATGACTGGTTTTGAAGTAATGGAACAGCTCAAATCTATTGTAGATTCCGCATCATATTTGCCAATTTTGGTGCTCACCGCCGATGCTACACTCGAAACCAAGCGCCGAGCGCTTCAATCGGGAGCGTGCGACTTTTTGACTAAACCTTTTGATTTAATTGAACTTCAGGCGCGTGTAAATACGCATTTGCTTATTCGTTTCAAAAACGAACAAATTAATAAGTATGCTATTCAGCTCGAAGAACTTATTCATACTAAGGACAAATTTTTTTCAATTATTGCACACGATTTACGAAATCCGTTTGTTGGAATTCAGAATTACATCAAGATTATACAACAGTTTAAAAATTATAATCCAATTGATGTTGATGCACAATTTCAAACAATAGCTTCAACAGCTCAACATGGTTACGAGCTGCTCGAAAATTTACTTCGATGGGCGCGCTCTCAAACTGATACCATTGATATAAATATCGAAAAATTGTGCTTAGCAGATGAAGTGAATAGTTGTTTTGATCTTATTAAAACACAGGCAGATACTAAAAAAATTGTACTTTCAGCCATTGTCGACCACAATATATTTATTCAATCGGATAGCGATATGCTGAAAACGATTCTACGTAACCTACTTACCAATGCTATAAAGTATACCTCAGAAGGCGGTTTAATTACTCTCACTGCAAAATTGGATGCGGAAGCTGTGGAAATTACAATTACAGATTCGGGCATAGGCATAGAACCTGAAGATATCGACCATCTTTTTCGAATCGACAAAAATCTAAAATCGCGCGAAGATACCAATAACGAAAAGGGCTCTGGCTTGGGACTAATCCTATGCAAAGAGTTTATCGACCGGCTTGGAGGTAGCATTGAAGTAGAAAGTGAAGTGGGAAAAGGAACGACTTTTAGAGTAAAATTCTAAAAATGAATAGCGTAAAATATTGATTTTACATAATGTTAGTTGGTAAATAATAAGTTACAATTACTTTATTTTTCAATTAATTTTTCAACAATAGATATTAATTGACTTACAGGGTGAAAATAGGGCATTACTTTTTCTTTATCAAAATCATACAAATCGTCGTAATCACCTTTTTGTCGCCAAGTAAAAAGTTGGGAGTACATTTTTCCAAATTCTTTTGGAATAGAGTTAGTTAAAATAAAATACTCAGAGAAATTAGATTTTGCTCCTGCATGAGTGGTAGGTTTTAAGTCAGAATTTAAAAGTAAAGCCATTACAGCATAGTAAGCTGAATAATATAGTCGATTTATGCATGAATTCCATCTGCCATTTTCGGCTAATATTTGAGCATCTTTATAGGTTTCTTTAGCTCTAATAATCCGATAATTTATTAAATCGTTTTTCGAACCATTCATTTTCAGTATTATTACAGTATTTGTATTCCTTCTCGTTTAATATTCTCAAATAATGGTGTATGTAAATATTTCTTTTTCCATTCGTTTTTTGAATAAATAAGTGGAGATAGTACTTCGCCGGTTTCTAATTCCAATTCGTAAAATGCATCCATAAAGCCTGTTTCGTCAGAAAAAGTTACTTTATTCTTATCCATTAAAATAAGAACATCCCAGTCTGAAGATTTACTTGCAGTACCTCTAGCTCTCGAACCATACAAAAATACCTCAGAATGAGGTGCAGTTTTATTTACTACACCAACAATACGATTGATTAGTTGGTCGTTTGTGCTCATAACTTCATTTATTGTTTACAATTATGTAAATTTTCAGGTGCAAATGTAGGAAAAAGAAATGAAAAATTTAAAAAATTAGGGGTTTTACAGACAATTTGTTGTATATCCGCAACAATCTACCTATTTTTGTGACTACCAACACATTTTATAATGGAAAAATTGAACAACATACATCCGGGAGAAGTATTAAACGAGGAATTTCTTATTCCTATGAATATTTCGGCATATAAACTTTCGAAGGATTTGGAAATTCCACAAACTCGTATTTCACAAATCATAAAAGGTAACAGGCGTATAACTGCTGATACTGCTTTGCGTTTGAGTTCGTATTTTGGTAATTCAGCGAAGTTTTGGCTTGGATTACAAGACGATTTTGATATTGAAGCTGAAAATAGTTTGCAAACAATTGTTTTTGAAAGAATTAAACATAGAAATTCATTTCAAATGATATAATTGAAATGCGAAGCTGTTATTGATTTGCTTTTTCTTAAGTCCCGCCATTTATCCCTGCTTGTCCCGATGTATCGGGAATTTTCTTATCGGGAGGGGTTTTGTGCCACTATCTTAAACAATTTATCATTCCTTCGTATTAACTCATTGGTTTTCATAGAGAAATACGTTCCTTTTTCTACTTTCTCAACCGGTTTTAGTTGTACGCGAATTTCTTTTACATGGTCTTCGTAAGCGCCTGTTGTTTCGCCGGTAATCAGTATTTCGTCACCCACTTCCAGGTATTGTGCTTCCAATAAAAATTCTGCTACACCGAGTTTTTGGAAAAAGTTGGTACATTTGCCCACATATACTTTTTTGTGTGTAGCTTCCGAGCCATAATTTGCACTCCATTCGCCCAATCGCTGTCCGAGGTAATAGCCGTTCCAAAATCCACGATTAAAGACTTTGCTAAGCCGTGAGTCCCATTCAGCCTTTTTAGCGTCTGTAAACGTCCCGTTTAACACCGAATCGATAGCTTCGGAGTAGCAACCCACCACCGTTTTCACATATTCAGCTCCGCGAGCGCGTCCTTCAATTTTGAAAACCCGAACACCAGCCCGCATCATTTCGTCCATAAACCCTATCGTTTTCAGGTCTTTGGGCGACATAATGTATTCGTTTTCAATCTCTAATTCAATTTCGGAATCTTTGTCTTTCACGGTATAACCACGTCGACAAATCTGGTTGCAAGCTCCTCGATTGGCCGAAACATTTTTTTCGTGCAAACTCAGGTAGCATTTCCCCGAAACGGCCATACACAAAGCACCGTGGCAAAACATTTCGATACGAATGAGCTCCCCGCTCCTACCCTTTATTTGTTCATTTTCAATGGCTTGGTAAATTTCCGAAACTTGCTCCATATTCAACTCGCGCGCCAATACCACCACATCGGCAAACTTAGCGTAAAATTTCAGTGATTCCACGTTCGAAATATTCAGCTGAGTAGAAAGGTGCACCTCCACTCCTACCTGATTGGCATACATCAGCGCCGATACATCCGCTGCAATAATGGCCGAAACCTGCGATTCTTTGGCTACATCAATTATTTCGCGCATCAAAGTGAGGTCGTTATCGTACAAAATGGTATTGACTGTCAGGTAGCTTTTTACCTTATTTTCGTTGCAAATACGTACAATTTCCCGTAAGTCTTCTGTAGTAAAGTTGGAGCTTGATTTGGCGCGCATATTTAGCTTTTCGATGCCAAAATACACCGAATCGGCACCGGCTTTAATGGCTGCCGATAAGCTTTCCCATGAACCGGCAGGGGCCATGATTTCGAAAGATGACCTGTCCGTCCTACCCCCATCCCCTAAAGGGGAGTTGAAGTTAGTATTGTGTTGAATAATGTTCATTATTAAATGTTTAAACTCTTCAGATAGGTTTCTGGTGTCATAATTGATACTTTGCTTGCTTTATAGTCTTTGATATTTCTTGTTATTATAACATCAAATTGTTTTTCAGGTATAGTTGAGAAGTTTTGTAAAGCATCTTCAAAATCTTTAAATTCAGAATTTAATGCATTCAACACTGATTTTCTATCAATTATTGCAATATCAACAATATTCAATAGTTTTTTTATACTATCAATTATTTTCTCGTGTTTTGCTATCTTTCGCAATAAATAATATATATTACTCAGCATTACTGCCGTTACATATCCATTAATAATTCTTTTTTCACACAATTCAAATATACGTGTCGAATCATTAGAAAAGGGTTGCCTGTCTAATAAAAAATCAATTATAACATCTGTATCAATTAAAATATTTTTCATGATAGATATTTTTCTGATAATCTTTCTGTTAATTCTTTTTTTATATCAAAATTTTCAGGCATTTTATACGAACCTTTTAATGACTTTAATGTAGGACTTAAATTAATATCCTTTAATTCTTTTTCCTCCCTTGTTAATGTTTTAAGGTAGTTTTGAATTAATTTTGATAAGCTACTTTGACGATTATGAGCATATTTTTTTGCTTCCTCAATAATTGATGCTTCAATTGTAAGTGTCAGTTTTGTATTCATAAGTTTTTGTTTTTTAAGTTGCAAAAATATAATATTTTTTTTACACGTACAAATAAAATTACTATTGCACGTGGTATAATTTATACATACCCGTTCAATGTTTTGCTGTTCTTAAAAATTCCCCTTTAGGGGTTAGGGACTGAACCGGAAAACTAATACCAACCCGAATCTGATGATAAGGAAAATCTTTTATACCGTATTGATATTGAGCAAAATAATCCATATATCCAGCCAGAATTGTAAATTTAGCTGCGTAAACCAATGGAGCATCGCCATAATCAGCGCCGTAACGAGGGCTTGTATGCATCCATCCCCAGTAGCCAGAAAGTGTGTTTTCAAATTTCCATTTATCGTTACCTACAATTAGTTTTGCGCCATACATGGGAGCGTCGTTTTGTCGACTGCCCGAAGTTTCCCAACACAGAAAGCCAAGATTTCCAACCGTACGAATTTCGTTTATAAATTTACTTTTTGTGTAAAACGATTTACCAAATTCTACATCGAAATAATATCCTGGTGTGTCGTAATAACGTCGTTCATTAAACATGGTTCCCGAAGCTGTTTTCAATGTTGTATTCAGAATTATTGCAGGAGCATTCTTACGTTCTTTGAGTATAGAAATACGAGTTTGTACATATAAATCACCGTTTGGCTTTCCTGTCAGGTTTCCGTTCATACCACGAGCTGCACTTAATTCCGGCGTAACTGTATAATTCTCTAATGTACTAAACCAAAGTTTAAACGAAACGCGTTCGGGTAGGAGCGGGAGTTCAATTTTTACGTAACCATTTGTGGTTTTGTCGCCTTGCCCAAAGTAATAATCGCCCATTAAACTTACGATTGTTTTAGATGGAATACGTGCATCGGTCATTTCAGGAACCGGATTTGCGTTAGGTCCAAACCATGCCGGAGCGTATTTTACTTGTCCGTTTAGCGCTATAACTGAGCAGAATATTATTAATTGAATAATTTTCTTATTCATTTTCTATGTTTTTGATTATTCAGTTGCAAAAGTAACAAAAATATATGACTTCCTTTTATTGAACAATTTGCCTTGAAAATGAGTTTATTATAT